>CAZTDL010000324.1:0-5484 GCA_964612775.1 uncultured Lentisphaeraceae bacterium | reverse complement strand
GCTACCGGTTCTCAGATCCGCCACCGTGATCGGCCAATAGCCCAGATAGGCACCGGAAGACGACAGCATCGGGCCGAAGAAAATATCAGTTACCCAATCCGAGGGAAAAGAGGAAGATCGCGTACCGTTGTTGCCCGCAGCCGACCAGTCCGTCACGAGCAATCCCGTTCCCTCGTTCAGCGGCCAGTAACCGACCAGACCGGTCTCCGTGCCCGCCAGACATTGGAACATGTCCTCTCTGATCTGCTCCTGCGTTCGGGCCTGGTCCCAGAGCTGAACCTCCGCTATGGCACCGGTAAAGGGGAATCCCCATGCGTTTCCATCGTGCCGCATCCCGAGTCCGAAGGCGACCCCGGAGGTGAAGAACGTTGTGATCGCCCCCGTCTTTTCGGCCGCGAGCGAACCGTCGAAATACAGCCGGGTCGCGTTTCCGTCTCGGACGCCTGCGAGGTGGTGCCACTTGCCGTCGAACGGATACGCCACGGACGCCCCCAGATTGACGATGTCGTGGTCGCGTGTTTGAAATACTATATTTCCATTATACGTAAGAAACAGTCCGAATCCACTCACGGCACCGGAGAGATAGCCACGCCCTGCGATAGACCCGTAGTTGTTGGCGGCCGGAACGGTGGCCGTCTTGACCCACACCGAAAGCGTCAGATTGGTCATGGTCGAATAGAGATTCGTGGTCATCGCCACCCGCGCGTTGTTGAAATCCAAAGCCACACCCGACCCCATCGTCGCATAAAGAATGGACGCGGCCGAACGGCGTAGCGGCACGTTCGCGGTGGAATTCGTAAACCACGCGAAGAGGACGGCCGGTTTGCCTTCCCCCTCCGCTTGGAACGTTGCCGAACCGGGCGGCGTGTTGGTGGAAATCCAATTCCCGGGAACAATCGCAGAGGCCACGGACGAAGTGCTGATCTGATAGACGTCGCATCCCGCCGGAATGCGAAAACCGGTTACGGCCACCACGTTCGAGTCGGTGAAACGCGTGCCGCCCGTATCCAGATCCGCCAACGTGAACGGCCAATAGCCTTGCCGTGCCGAATCGCGCGACACCGGCAACAGGGCCGCCCCCGTCGTTTCCGTGAGCCTAGAGGGCGACGACAACCCGCTGATGAACCCGTTGTTGCCCGCGCCGGAACGATCTGTCGCCGTCGTCCCTGATTTCTCGTCCAACGGCCAGTAACCTGCCAACCCCGGTTCCGCCGCCGCCACTCGGCGAAACAAATCCTCCCGGATTTGCGTCTGAGTGCGCGCGTGATCCCAGAGTTGAACCTCCGCCATGGCACCTTTATAAGGGTGGTTCCCCCATGCCTTCCCAAGGCCGAAAGCCGCCTCAGGGGCGTCGAGAGTCGGAAGCACACCCGTCGCTTCGCCAGCTAACTCGCCGTCGAGATAGATCCGGTTCGTGATGCCTTCGCGCACGCCGGTTAACTGATGCCACTGGCCGTCGAAAGGGTATGCCGTTCCGGCTTCGACAACTGTGCCGCCGGTGCGGGCCTGAAAGACGGCCTTGCCGGCGGTGCCGTCGAAATAGAGACCGAAGCCGTTGGTCGAAACGAGATATCCGCGTCCGGCGATCGCCCCGTAGCTCCCGGATGTCGGCCGAATCGTTGTCTTTACCCACACTGACAGCGTCAGGTTAGTCAAAGTCGGATACCCCGTCTGCATTCCCACATACGTATTGACCGTGGTATTGAAGTCCAGCACCGATTCGGCCGCAGTCGCCACACATAATATCCCGACAGCATAACCGCCGCACAATGCGGCCAAGACCGTTCTCATTCTCCTATTCATGTGTTTGCTTCCTTTCGCCGGAATACTTCCTTTCTTCCGGCACCACTTTTCGTTTCCCAGCACACCTGCTCAACTTAATACTATTTTCTAAAAACCGTCTGGATCGCCGAAAGGGTGTGCTCCATCAGCATCTGGCCGCCTTCCGGCCCGACTTGGTTGGACTGGACGATCGCACTGTAACCGCCTCCGCGTACGGCGCGCTCGGTTGCCAAATAACCGAACCGCCCCTCTCCGCAGTTGGCCAATTGGATCACGAATGTTTGAACCGCCGGACTGCGTGCCTTCATTTGAACCCCATAGTCGACGAACAACTCGAATGGATTGGTGCAAATAGCCACATCTCCAATCCGCAGCACATGAATCGACGTCGTTTTACAGAGAGGATTCGGATCCGTCTTTTGTTTTTCGTAACGCGTCAGTATTTCTTTATACCAACGTTCCCTCATCTGCGATGGCTTCTCTTTCGCGATCGCCGCCTTCACCTCGGCGTATTCCGCGTCGGTGACCAGCCGCATCGGCAATTGGAGCATCTCCACCTTGTGAATGAAGGGAACATCGGCATGTCGGTCGTTCTTGACCGCCTCGAACGTTTCATCGACGGCACCGACGATTCGCCGGGCAAGTTCCTCAAGCCGCGTCAACTTCCGCAACTGCCGCATCCGCTCTTCGGCGTTCTGGCGATACATCACGTGGGGCGACTGGTCGCCGGCCGCGCCTGTCCAGCCCAGCACACATACGTCCGGGCCGTACCGTTTGTGAATCATCTCGCGCACGGGATGCCAAAAATCGGCGTTGAGGCTGCTACGCCCTTCGACCTCTTGCGAAGGGCACGACACGTTGACCGCCAAGGCGATCAACGTGCCCGTTTTATCCCAGAAAAACAACGTGCCGATGTCGTGATCCTCATAGCCCTCCAAGCCGCGAAAATCGGGCCGATTCGTTTTGCCGTACATCACGGCACGGCCGTCGGCATAGACGGCCCGTCGGTTTTCCGCCACGGCGGCGTGTCCCAATCCCCATGTGAAGCCGCCGGGCGTGCGGCCCTTCCACGCCCGCTCGATCACCTCGGCGATGCGTGCGGCCGCGAACGCGCAATACGCTTCCGGCTGCATGACGCCTTCTCCTGGAATGTCATAACCGCCTAGGCGGGTAACAGGCGCGGTGTGCGTGTGCGTGGCATTGAGAAATAACTTTTGCGAGTCGAAGTCCGGCAGACGCTTTTGCGCTGCTCGACGCACGTTGTCGAACATGATGTCGGAAATCGTAACCAAATCGCACGACACCATAACGGCCGCGTCGATCGAACGGCCGCCCTCGCGCGACTCCAAGACAAGGACGTTGGCCGTGATCGGGGTGTCGGCTTTTTGCGCGACTCGCAAGTTGAATTGACCGTCCAACGCGACAGGCTCGATGGGCGTGATGTCCGCCTCGGCCGCGCCGATCCACAATTCCGCTGCGGATACGTGCGCAGCCGCCATATGAACGGCTATTGCCGCCATTAGAACCATACAGCCCTTCATTTTTCTGCTCTCCCTTGTTTACCGTCCCGGGACGACTTCAAACGACCGTTGCCGAGGCAATTCGAATCACGTCGTCCCAAGTCGTCCCGGGCTTCATTTCCCCGGCATCAACCTTCCAGTTTCCACCCGTTGTGCATAGGCCGGACCAGCATCGCGTTGGCGAGGTCGTTACCGACGAAACGCTCGGTCTTCCAGTCCCATTTCAGCTTTTGGCCCAGCCGCGCGGCGATGCCCGCGATCATGCCCAGCGTGGAGGCGACATGCGTGGCGTCGATGTTGGCGATCAGGTCTTTGCGGCTACGCATCGCGTCCAAGAGTCCCTGCCAATGGTTGACGCTCTTGTAACCCACCCGATCCCCCGCTTTGGCCTTGATGGTGGTCACGTCGTCGAACGTCATGCTGTCGGCCGGCAGCAGCCGGACGTCTCCCGCTTGCGGACGTATCTGAAGCAGATCGCCCGACGCATCGATCTTATCGCCCCGGTCGACGTAAGCCCAGCCCTTCTCGCCGATGAACTTCGTGCCGCACGGCTGTTGCGTGGCGTCCGTGAATACCATGCGCAGGCCGCTTTCGTACGTGAAAACGGCTTTCCACGTCGCGATGTTGTCGGCGAATCCCTGATTGACGTAATAGGTACCGCCGCACTCGACGTCGAAGGACTCCTTGCCTAGCAGCGGGTAGCCCCAGTGCGCGATGTCGAGGTGGTGAACGCCCCAGTTCGTGGTCCAGCCCTCGCAGTAGTCGTTCATCAGGTACCAGTCGGGATAGGCGATCCGGTAGGGATTAAAAGGGCTGAAGCGCGCGGGTCCCTGCCACATCGCCCAGTCGAGTCCGTCCGGAACGGGCTGCGGGTCCAGCGACCCTTTGTAACTGGGCTGGAAACTCTTTCCGGGCACCGCGACTTGGATCTCGGTGATTTTCCCGAGACGCCCATTGAGGGCGAGTTCGCAGCCTTGCCGAAAATTGCCCAGCGAACGTTGCCACATGCCGGACTGGTAGATGCGCTTGTTTTTGCGGAGCGCCGCGCGGGTGGCGAAGCCGTCGTTGATGCAAACGCCCGTCGGTTTCTCGCAGAACATGTCCTTGCCCGCATTGGCCGCCGCCGTCGCGACGAGCGAATGCCAGTGGTCCTGCGGCGCAATCATCACGGCGTCGAGATCCTTGCGGGCGATGAGTTCGCGGAAATCATGATACATGGCACAGCCCTTTTCGCCGGACCGCGTTTCCACCAGTTCCTTGGCCTTTTGCCGCCGTCCCTCCTGCACATCGCAGACCGCGACGATGCGGCACCCGTCCAGACCGAGAAAGTTTCTCATGTTGTCCGTGCCGCGACCGCCGACACCGATGCAACCGATCACGATTTTGTCGTTCGCGCCGAACGCCTTGGCCGGAATGACCGTCGGAAACCCGACGGCGGCGGCGGCGAGAACCGACCCCTTCAAAAACTGGCGACGCTGAATGCTTGCCTTCATGTAAACCCGTCCTTCCTTGTTTCGCGCGTGATTTTTCAATGCCGGGGCAGAACCTCGGAACGGCAGGCCCGCGCACCGCGTAACGCGAGACTGTCAAAACGGTAAGGAGACACATTGGCCGCCCACGCGATACCGCGCAGCAACCACAACCGAAACGCAGGATCATCGAACGTCCATGCGGCGTGTCCCGGCACACAGCCGAACACCCGACCGCGACCGAGGGTATAAACCCACATGGCCGGCTGCGTCATCCCCGCGCCATCATCAACGCCCATCCGCTCGCGCGAAACGGCCAGCACGGTCATGTTCGAACTCGCGATCGGCGTCGGCGGCCAATAGATTTCGTCATCTTTCAAGAGAAGCGCCGGCGGCAAATCGCGGCAGACGGGATGTCCGGATCCGACGGTTTCAAGCCGCACGTCGCCGTGCCGATAGCGCGTGAACCCGCCGATCCCGACGAGCGCGGCGACCTCCGGATCGGCCTTCGGCAGCGTCCATGTCGCGGAATGGATGAGCACCACCCCGCCCCCCCGCGCCAGATAAGCCCGCATCTGCTCTTTGCGAGGCGGCGACCAAGGCAGATAGCAGAACGCCACGATCACACCGGCCGCCGCGAACTGGGCGTCGTTCGGCCAGTTCCAGGCGCGTTCGACCGTAACGCCCTGTGCACCGTCGCTTGCATGGACGTC
>CAZTDL010000323.1:0-5487 GCA_964612775.1 uncultured Lentisphaeraceae bacterium | reverse complement strand
GAGGGATGCGCGTGAAGGATTAGAGTCCCACGGACGCTTCCGGCGACGTGTCTGGGTTGAGATCGTCCGTATCGCTGCCCTGATCGGCGCGATCGCCAAAGCGGGTGAGGCTGTCGTCGAAATCGAGACGCACCTCGCCGGTGGGACCGTTACGGTGCTTGGCGACATCGACGATCGCGAGGCGCTTGTCTTCGAATTCGGGGTCGCCCGAGGCCTTGCAGGGTCTGCGGAGCAGTAGGGCGACATCGGCATCCTGCTCAATGGCGCCGGAGTCGCGCAAGTCGGAAAGCTTGGGTTTGTTGGTCTTGTCGCCGCGTTGTTCGGGGGCGCGGCTGAGCTGGCTTAACACAATGACCGGCACGCTAAGCTCTTTGGCCATGGCTTTGATTTGTCCCGAGATCTGGGAGGTTTCGATCTGGCGGCCTTGTTTAGCGAATTCGCGGCAGTTGCATAGTTGCAGATAATCGATGACGAATAACTCGATCTTGTAGCGCTTCTTCATGCGTCGCGCGCGCGCCCGCATGTCCATCACGTCGAGGCCGCCTGTATCGTCCACGTAGATCGGGGCCTTGCCGAGTTCCGATGCGGCCCGCGTCAGCTGCTGGTTGATTTTCTTAGGGTTGACGAGACCCTGATCGATTTGGAAGCCGGGGACGCCCGCGAAACCGCAGAGCATGCGCATGGCCAAGGACTCGGTGGACATTTCGAGCGAAAAGATGGCGACGGCGTGGGTTCTGTTATGGTCGCCTTTCATCGGGCGGCCATAGATGTCTTTGCCGATGGCGACGCATTCGGCAATGTTCATGGCGAGCGAGGTTTTGCCCATAGAGGGGCGGGCGGCGAGCACGATCATTTCGCCGTTGCGAAGGCCTTTCAGCTTTCGGTCGAGATTCGCCAAGCCGGTGGGCAGACCGGCGATGGCACCGGGACCGAGAGAGAAAAGCCGGTCGATGTGCCCCATCGTGTTATTGATCGCCTGCGGCCATGTGAGGCCGGTTCCTTCGCGGCGGTCAGCGATGCCGAGAAACTGCTGTTCGACTTCGCCGAGGATCAAGTCCGCGCTGACCGCCTCGTCGAAGCAGCGGCGCTCGGCGTCCCGCGAGCAGTTAATGACGGCGCGCAGCAGATGCTTCTGCCGGACAATGTTGATGTAGTACTCGGCGTGGGCGGCGGTAGGGGTCTCGTCGATGAGCGCCTGGATATAAGCGGTCCCGCCGATCACGTCGAGGCGGTTCAAGGCGTGCAAACGCTCGTTGAGCGTGAGCGGGTCGATGGTCAACGCCGCATGGGACATCTCGACGAGGGTTTCGTAGAGCAGCCTGTTTGCGGGCGTGAAAAAAGATTCGGGGACGATGCCGTTTTCGGTGCAGAGATCCAGCACGCGGCTATCGCTGGCGGCATCTAACAGGATCGAGCCGAGAACGCCCCGTTCGGCTTCGTTGCTGTGTGGCGGTACCCGCAGGGATGCGGTGGCCGGCGACGAGAAATCTGCGACTTTACGTGGCATAGAAAAACAATCGGCAAAAAGGCAATCGGGAGCAGAGCCACAAAAAAGCACAGCGCGTTTTGCGCCAACGGGATAAAGAATCCCCGCGTCCACGGGGGACGCGGGGATTTCAAACGTTAGCCTTCGACGACCCACACCTTGATGGTGCAGATCATATCGGCATGCAGCTTGATTGCGACGTCAAACGTGCCGACATCCTTAATCGGCTCGTCCAACTGAATCTGTGACTTATCCACGGTGATTTTATTGCCTTCCTCGAGGGCGGCAACAATGTCAGCGGCATGGATAGACCCGTAGAGGCGCGTGCCGTCGACGGTCTTGGCGCGGATGGTGACCGAGACATTGGCCAGCTTGCCAGCCTTGTCTTTGGCCTCCGCCAACTGGATGCGGGAGAGTTCCTCGCGCTCCTTGCGCAATTTCTCAAGACGGCTCAAGGCTTGCTTGGAAACCGGCGCCGCGAGATCACGCGGCAGCAAAAAATTGCGGGCGTAACCGTTCGCGACTTTCACGACATCGCCGGCTTTGCCGAGGCTCTCGACATCCGACATCAAAAGGACTTCTGTAGACATAATGTACGATCCTCTCCGGGCTATGCCAGCAAGCCCATGTTACGAGCGCGGCGGACGCCCTGCTTGATCTGCCGTTGCTGGGCAGCCGTGACGCCCGTGAGGCGTGCCGGAACGATTTTGCCGTATTCGGTGATGAACCGGCGCAGACACTCGATGTCGTTGATGTCGATAATGTCATTCGGGTCGAGTACCCGCGTGCGTTTGCGGACAGGGATGTTGTCGCGGTCGCGGCTATCCCGATCCGGTCTGTTGCTGCTGTTTTTTCTTTGCATGGCCATATGCGTAATTCCTTAATTTCTCAATCTCGTGCTTGTTAGAACGGCAGATGTTCATCGTCTTGAGCGAGCCCGCCCCCCATCTCATCGCCAAAGGGGGTTGCGGCGGCGGCAGAAGAAGATGCGGATGCGGCAGGGGCCGCGCCAGAGCTGTTGCCCGGTCCTGCGGTTTCCAGACCGTCGCGTTTCTGAGAAGTTCCCAGAAACTTGACCGTATCGGCCCGCACGCGCAATTTGCTCCGCTTTTCGCCCTGCTGGTTTTTCCACTCGTCCATCTGAAGGCGGCCTTCAACAAGAATCGGGCTGCCTTTCTTCAGATACTGCTGACACAGTTCCGCCAACCGGTTCCAGACCGTCACATCAACAAAGCAGACAACCTCGCGGTTTTCCCCCGTGTTTTTATCGCGCCAGCTTTCTGAGACCGCCAATCCGAGATCAGCGACTTTCGAGCCGGACGGAGCGGTTTTAAGCTCCGGGTCGCGGGTGAGATTCCCCATGAGGATCACTTTGTTGAAGGATGCCATTGTCCACCGTCCTTAACTTGCGCAGGCTGGCTTACGCCTCCTGCTCGCTTTGTTTTGCCGCTTCGGTATCCGCAGCGGCGGCACGTGCCGCTTCGCGGGTCTTCTGCATTTCAGCCTGCTTGACCAGCACCGCCTCGCGGCGTTCGTCAACGGCCAGGATCTGCACGCGGAAGATATCCTCGGACAGATGGTAGCGTCCGATCAGCGTCGGAATTTGCGCGGGATCCAATTCGAAGCGGATCTTCACATAGACGCCGTTGTCACGCTTGTGCATCGGGCGTGCAAAGGTTCTCTTGCCGAGCACTTCGGTGCTCAGCACGTTTCCCGACAGGCGCGTGATTTCGCCGCGAACCTTGTCGATCTGTTTATCCAGAGCTTCATCTTTCGCCGAACCGGCGAAGATATACAAGCCATCGTATTTCTTCATGGTGTTCTCACTTCCGGTCTTCAGCCGAGGCCTCTTCGGCGCTCCAGCCGTTGTACCGGTTCATCGCTTCATTCAAACCGTTTGCGTTCAGGCACTGCACCGCGTCTGCTGCGGCTGCGATCATGGCGTCGACAAGGGGCTGACGGTGAGCGTCAAACTTGCCGAGCACGTGATCCTTCAATCCGCTCCGCTCTTCGCGTCCCACTCCCAGACGGATTCTCGGGAACCCTTCGGCTCCCAGCGCCTCGATAATCGAGGCTAGTCCGCGGTGTCCTCCGCTTCCGCCCGAGGTCCGGATACGCAACTTGCCCAAGGGCAGGTCCGCGTCGTCCAAGACCACCGTGAGGTCGCTCGGCGTACCACCGTAATACCTCAGCAGGGGGGCCACGCTGGTTCCGCTCAGATTCATAAACGTCTGAGGCTTCGCCAGCAGCAACACGCCGTCCGCGCAGGTGGTGCGGGCCACGCGTGCGTGAAACCCGGAACTGTTTTTCCAACCGGCTTCAAGCCGCTGCGCCAACAGGTCGACAACATCGAAACCGACATTGTGCGGTGTGTTCGCGTACGTTTCGCCGGGGTTGCCCAGTCCCGCAATCATTTTCACGCGGTGGTGCCTTCCGAATTATTTCTTGGCGGCAGGTGCTGCTTTGCCGGCAGGGGCAGCGGCAGCGGCGCCTTCGGCGCCTTCTTCCTTCTTGCCCTTGGCAATCACTTCAGGGGTGGTCTCGCCGGTGGTGCCGCCTGCGGCTGCGGCAGCGGCTTCCTCTTCCTCAGGCGCGGCAACGGTGGCGAGTGCCACATCTTTACCCGTGAAGACCGTGTATTTGTCGCCAAGCTTGAGGTCGCGCACGAAGAACGACTGACCAAGCTTGAGGGCCGACACATCCACATCGAAGCTCTCGACGATGTCCAACGGCAAGCAGTCGACGTCGACCGTGCGGAGCATCTGCTCCAAAATGCCGTTTTCGATCTTGACGCCGTCGGGTTCGCCGACGAGGCGGATCGGGATCGAAATGCGGATTTTTTTGGTCAGCGAAACCTCGCCGAAATCCGCGTGGATCGGGGCGCCGGTCATCACATCATACTGCACCTCACGCATCAGCGAGGGGATGTCCTTTCCATCCAGTTCGAGCGTAACAAGCATCTGAGCGCTGGAATGATGACGCAGCATGGCTGTAAAAGCATGCGTGTCAATCTTCACTAGCGTCGTGTCGCCCTCGATCCGGTTCACCGCAGCGGGAATGCTCCCGGAGCGGCGTAAACGGCTGACCGCGATAGAACCCTGTTCCGTACGCGCTTCAGCCTTCATCTTGATCTGTTCGTTCGCCATTTCTTTTCCTCTGTCACTAAAAACGCCTGAACACCACGCGTCTTTCTGCGGATCAGCATTGCCCCGGAACCGAGAAGATCAACCCATCTTTCGGAGGGAGCCGGATCACCGCGTCGGCCGCGTGTTGCGCTAGGCTTATCCTTTGTCCGTTGGCGCGCCGCTTAATATCTAAACAGCGAGCTGACGGACTGGTCATTGTGGATTCTGCGAATCGCTTCGCCCAGCAGCTCGGAAACGGACAGCACCGTCAATTTCACCGGCAGGTCGGCGATCTTGATGTCGCCCCGTAAAGGGACGGTATCCGTCACGACCAACTCTGTGAGCCCGGTGTCTTCTTTCAGGCGCTGTACGCCTTTATCCGTCAGGGGCATGTGGGTTACCGCCGCCCGGATGGACGCGGCCCCATGCTCCTTCAGGATCTTCGCTGCCGCACACAGCGTGCCGCAGGTCGTGGTCATGTCATCAACCATGATCACGTCACACCCTTCCGCGTCGCCGACGACGCTAAAGGCGTCCACTTCCGCGTCTCCCAATCTCTGTTTCGCCACAATAGCCAGGCCTGTGCCCAGCATTTGTGAATAAGCGTAAGCCGCTTTTGCCCCTCCGGTATCGGGCGACACGACGAGCGGCTTCTTGAGCTTCATTTCGCGCAGGTACTTCACCATAACCGGCGCGGCGTGCAGGTGGTCGACGGGAATATCAAAAAATCCTTGGATTTGCTGGGCGTGGAGATCCATGGTCAACACGCGGTTGGTGCCTGCGGCCACCAGCAGATTGGCCACCAGCTTCGCGGTGATCGGCACGCGCGGCTGATCTTTACGGTCTTGGCGCGCATAGCCGTAATAGGGGAGAGCG
>CAZTDL010000322.1:0-5490 GCA_964612775.1 uncultured Lentisphaeraceae bacterium | reverse complement strand
AGGTGTTTCTCTGGCGCGAGGGGTTGATGTGGGAGGCGCTGTGGGACGAGGACGGGACGATTCGACAATAACGCTCAACGCTGAATGTTTCAGGCTGTTTCGAGGAGATAAAAATGAGCACGATACCGAAAATGATGACGGGCGCGTATCTGCCGGGCGACAGCACGGTGCGATTCAAGGAGTATCCGGTTCCCGCGCCGGGGCCCGGCGAGGTTTTGGTGAAGACCAAAGCCTGTACGATCTGCGGATCGGACATCCGCTGCATCTATCACGAGCATTTGGGCACGGGTCCGGAAGGTTACCAGAAGGGAATGGTTGCCGGCCACGAGCCTGCGGGGCAGATTATCGCGTGCGGGCCCGGCATGAGGCGGTTCAAAGAGGGTGACCGCGTGTGCGTGTATCACATCTCCGGGTGCGGCGTCTGTAACGACTGCCGCCGCGGTTATATGATCTCGTGCACCAGCGAGAGGTTCCGCCGGGCTTACGGCTGGCAACGCAACGGCGGCATGGCTCCCTACATCGTGGCGGAGGAGAAGGACCTCGTGTCGCTGCCGGACGCGTTGAGCTACGCGGACGGCGCGCAGGTGGCCTGCGGCTTTGGCACCGTCTACGAAGGGCTGGAGAAAATCGGCGTGTGCGGCAACGATGCCGTGCTGGTGACGGGACTGGGGCCTGTGGGACTGGCGGCCTTGCAACTCAGTAAGGCGATGGGGGCGTCACTGACTGTCGGTACGGACGTCAGCGAGGTCCGGATGAAAATCGCACGGGATCTGGGCTTGGCGGATCACGTGATTAAGGCGGGACCGGACGCCGTGGCGCAGGTGCGTGCGCTTACTGGCGGACAGGGCGTGGAACGGGCGGTGGACTGTTCGGCCAGCGAAAGGGGACGGCTCACCGCGATCCAAGCGACGCGCAAGTGGGGCAAAATCGTTTTCATCGGCGAAGGAGGCGCGGTCGCCTTCAATCCGAGCCCGGACATCATTCACGACCAGAAGACGATTTACGGTTCGTGGGTCACCAGTATCTGGCGCATGGAAGAACTGGTGGAACGGCTCGTCCGCTGGGGGCTTCATCCCGACAGGCTGGTGACGCACCGTTTTCCTTTGGAGAGGGCGTCCGAGGCCTACGCGCTGATGGCGGGCGGCCAGTGCGGCAAGGTCGCGGTCTGTTTCGATGAGGAACTGAAGGGTTAGGCTGTTAGGTTTGTAAGGGGGGCGAAAAACGCTCGTCCCTTTTTGCTCACGAAAGGACTCCACGTATGAAAAGGCTTCTTCTCGCAATCGCATTCGCCGCGTTCGCGGCGCGCGCACAGACGGTCGAGGGACCGTTCAAGCCGGAGAACGACTCGCTCAAACAGTATCGCTGCCCCGAGTGGTTCCGAGACGCGAAGTTCGGCATCTGGGCTCACTGGGGGCCGCAGTCGGTGCCGATGTTCGGCGACTGGTACGCCCGCCGCATGTACATCGAGGGCGACCGGGATTACCTTCATCATCTTGAGCAAAAGGGGCATCCCTCCGTCGTCGGCTTCAAGGACATCATTCCGCTGTGGAAGGCCGAGGCTTTCGATCCCGACCGGCGCATGGCGCTTTACAAGGCGGCGGGCGCGCGTTATTTCGTCAGCATGGGCGTACATCACGACAACTTCGACCTCTGGGATTCGAAGTTCCACAACTGGAACGCGGTGCGGATGGGACCTCGCCGCGATATCGTCGGCGCGTGGAAACGGGCGGCTTTGGCGCAGGGACTGAAGTTCGGCGTTTCGGAACATCTCGGCGCCAGTTTCACATGGTGGCAACCCAGTCACGGTTCGGACAAAAAAGGCGAGAAGTCGGGCGTGCGGTACGACGGTGCCGATCCGCGGTGGGAAGATCTCTACCACCCGCCGGCGCTGCCGGGCGACACCGCGTGGTACAGCACCGATCCGCGTTGGGCCAAGGAATGGCTCGCGCGTATCTTGCACCTTGTGGACACCTATCAGCCTGATCTGCTCTATTCCGATGGCGCGTTGCCTTTCGGCGAGACGGGCCGCCGGATGCTGGCGCACTATTACAATGCCAATGCGGCCCGAAACAGCGGCCGGGTCGAGGCGGTCTACTGCCTCAAGGATTGGACCTCCAAGCCCGGCCATGGCGATTACGTCGAGGGTATCGGTGTGCAGGACGTCGAACGCGGCGGCCTTTCGTGCATTAAGGAACAGCCTTGGCAGACGGACACCTCCATCGGCGACTGGTTCTATAACAAAACCTGGAAGATCAAGGAGACCGGCAGGATGTATCGCGACGCCGACTGGGTGATTCGCACGCTTGCGGACGTGGTGAGCAAGAACGGCAATATGCTGCTCAACATCGTACAGCGGCCCGATGGCGCGATCGACCCCGAAGTCGAACAGTTGCTTCACGAACTGGCGGCGTGGATGGCGGTCAACGGCGAGTCGATCCACGACACGCGTCCGTGGCGCGTATACGGTGAGGGTAAGGCGACGGTGGAGGGAGGGGCCTTCAAAGAGGATTTCGGTTTCGGGGCGGACGACAGCCGCTTCACGCGATCGAAAGACGGCAAGACGGTTTATGCCCTTGCGTTGGGCGTGCCCGCGGCGGATGTGACGATCCGTTCGCTCGGTCAGACTGTCCCATCGGTTGTGTCGGTCCGTCTGCTCGGCAGCGACGAAAAGCTTGTCTGGAAACAAGACGCAAACGCTCTCGTCATTCAGAAACCCGCGGTGTGGCCCTGTCGGCATGCGGTCGTTTTCAAAATCGAATAAGTCAAAGAAACATACGAGATGCCACGTTTCGATGTGTCCGGCGAAGGTGAAAAGCGTGAAGAATGCGTGGCCATGGTTTCTTGACGGGGACCATTGACACGGCGACGGAATGTGATATGATTATCGCCGTTTCAAACGCGCGAAAAGGCAAACGGAAGTCCGTGAGAATCGGACGCGGTCGCGCCGCTGTAATCGGCTACGAAACCGGTAGAGTCACTGTCTTACGGGACGGGAAGACGCGGGAGTAGGTTGGAAGCCGCAAGCCAGAAGACGCGCCTTTTCGCCAGAGCTGGACAACCTTCCGCGATTCGAGGGCTGTTGGCGTTTTCTGGTTTGTTTTGTGCAGAAAGCCTTCAGTCCCCATACGGGGTTGAAGGCTTTTTTGTTATGGGTCGCGGCCGGTCGGCCGCACGGAGGGTGCTTCTAGAGATCGGGTGAGAACAGATTCATTGGGAAGCGAACGGAAGTCCGTGAGAATCGGACGCGGTCGCGCCGCTGTAACCGGCTACGACCTCCCATAGTGTCACTCCGCCTTCGGACGGGGGAAGACGGGAGGAAGGGTTGAAGCCGGAAGCCAGAAGACGAGCTTCCCGTGCGTAACCGGATGCCGGCAACGGCGTCCGCCTCTCTCGCGTCAAGAGGGGAAGAGAATCGCCTCGTGTCGGGGCCTTCACTTCCCTTTCCGGGATTGTGGGGGCCCTTCCGTTTTACTGGGAAACGGAGGAAGACATGAGATGCGGAAACGTACTGCTGCTCGCCGGAATGGCGGGCGGTCTGTGCGCGATCCCATGGGGGATTCGCGCAATGCGTGTGGGGCCGGGGTCATCGGTGCCGGACCGGGCGGTCCGGCGGTTCGTTCCTGTCGGAAGGAACACGGATGGGAACTCCGAGGGAACAGCCTGTCCCGCGGCCCATTCACGGGAGCTCGACTTTCGGGCGAGTCCTTCCGAGACGGAACGGGCGGAACAACCGTCGGTCGCCAAGCAACCGTCGCGCCAGGCACTCAAACGCGCCGAGACGGGCATCGGACGGATCGAGCGGATCGTATCGGAGCGAAAGATGCCGACTCGCGCGGCGGAGGCCTTCCGCACGCAGATGGCGAATCGCCTCGCGGCGTCGGGCGCCGACCGCGCGGTCGTGAAAGCGTGGCTGGACCGCACGGTGCTCCCAACGCCCGTGCGGTCGGTCGCGCTGACCGCCGCTGAGGCCGAACCCGAACAGCCACCGTTCGATATGTCCGGGCTGCTGACGCCCGAAGAACGGGAAGTCATCGGCATGAACGCCAACTTCATTCACGCCGCCACGCATTCGAACACCCGTCCCTGAAAGGTTTTTCCCCATGTCTTCAACTCGTTTTTTTCTCAGTGTCGCGTTCACCCTCGTTTGGGCCTGCGCGTCGGTCGCCCAACTCCGCGCCGCCGGCTGGGAGCAGTTCCACGGCACGGACGGCCATGGCGGTCGCGCGGCGCGCGGCCCGGATCTCTCGGTCTATACGTCGCCGCGCTTTCAGGTCGGCAGCGGCTTGGGATCCACGGCGTTCGGTTTCGGCAGCACCTCCGGTCCCGTCGTGGACGAGGGCAAAGTGTTTTGCTACAACGCGGAAGGTGCCCTGCTGGCGTTTCGCGAGTCGGACGGCGCACGGCTGTGGGAGACGGCGATCGCAAACTCTTCCTACGGATCGTGGTCGTCGCCGTCGGCCTGCGGCGGTAAGGTCTACATGGGTTCCGGAGAATACGTGTTCTGCCTGGATGCCGAGACGGGCGGCCTGCGCTGGAACTGCCATCTGACGACCATGGGCACGTCGGGCGAGACCTATGCCTCCGTCGTGAACGCGGCCGTCACCGTAGCCGATGATCTCGGGCTCTGCTACATATCCACGTACGGCGGTTTCGGCGGCGGCACGCGCCTGCACGCGATTCATACGGCGGACGGCACGGTGGCGTGGACGCTGGACCTCACAGGCCAAGGGCAGGGGGCCGTGGCGTACAATCCGTCCTTGCGACTGATCTACACGACGGTCGGCACCGAGGGCGGCTGGGCCGATGGCCGCGGCGGCATCTGCGCCATCGACGCGCGGACCGGAGTCATCCGTTGGACGAGTGCGGGCAGTTTCGAGCCGCTCAGCTTCGGCGGCATCGCCTACGATTCGACGCACCGCCGAGTGATCGCCGCGGGCTACGACTTCGGGGGCTACTCGGAGCTGCTGGTCTGCGACGCCGCGACCGGCGCGACCGTGGCCTGTTCGGGTGACGACATGGCACCGTCCGGCGACTACACGCCGGCCGTCGGCGGAGACGGCCGCATCTACGTCTGCGGCGCGGAGTGGCAGGGCGGGCCGTACGCGTTCTGCTTCGACGGCGCGACGGCCACACAGGTTTGGCGCACGGCCGCCAACGAATGGGGCACGTGGAACGCCTCGGTCGCCTATGCCGAGAATAACGGTTCGGGGAAACGCGCGGTCTATTGCCCGGGCGGATCTTATGGCGATCAGGCGGGATCCTACGGCATGCTTGACGCCGATTCGGGCGAGGTGCTGGCAACCGTTTCGCCTAACGGCGGCAACGCGGCGCTCGACCACTCCAATCTCTATTACATTAGCGCCGACGGCGCGCTGGTCGGGTTCGGACCGCCGGTGCATGTGATCGACGTGACCTGCGGCGCGTACGGCAACATGTGGCCCAATCGCGACCAAGGCGTGGAGGAGGGCGGCCGCGTGACGTTTCGTTTCG
>CAZTDL010000321.1:0-5490 GCA_964612775.1 uncultured Lentisphaeraceae bacterium | reverse complement strand
ATGCGCCAGTTTTCGCCGCGCGCTCGCAACGCGTTGCGCACGTCTTCAAGATGCGTGTTGAGGAAGCGTATCTTCCGCTTGGAAACCAAAGTCTGAAGCGCTTCGTCCGCTTCGAAGGCGAGTTCCATTGCGAACGGATCCGGCCGGATCAGCACAAACTCTTCGTCAAAAATCAGATCGACGGAATGTGCCATCTCTTCGTCGAACTCCGCGCTGGTGAGCGGCGGCTGTCCCCGCTCCGCGCGCGCGCGGTCGA
The DNA here is from genome assembly GCA_964612775.1 of uncultured Lentisphaeraceae bacterium. Lineage (GTDB taxonomy): Bacteria > Verrucomicrobiota > Kiritimatiellia > RFP12 > UBA1067 > DAOPZC01. The sequence continues at coordinate 5,234 of CAZTDL010000321.1, read as the reverse complement.
GTTCCTTGGCCCATGCGAGGCGTTGGGTCACGTGTATGCCGGGGAGCGTAACAAGCCCGGGCGTTTTTAGAAAAACCGTTCCGATCCGGGATTTGAACCGTCCGGTTGCATCTCGAGCAAAGATTGGATCACCGAGAAGTTTCATAAAAAGTGGAACCGAAAAACAAAAGTGCTCATTTCAGCACGATGTACGCCGTTATGATGCGCTAGAATGGCCGTCAATAACAAGCTGTTTTCAACCGGCTCAATCTGCGGAGCGCGCTCGTCCTGTCCATACGCCGTGCGTTCTCTGAGCCGGCCTGAATCTTAGAGTTCGCCTGCCGCGAGACGGCGTGCCGCCGCAAGGGTGTTGTAGAGGAGCATGGTAATGGTCATGGGGCCAACGCCGCCGGGCACAGGCGTGATGAGCGAGGCGACTTCCTTCGCGGAGTCGAACGCCACATCGCCTGCAAGGCGGAAGCCGCTCTTGCGCGTCGCGTCGGGGATGCGGTTCACGCCGACGTCGATGACCGCCGCGCCGGGCTTGATCATGTCGCCCATCACCGTGTTTGGGCGGCCCGCCGCGACCACCAGGATGTCGGCTTGCCGTGTGAACGACGCCAGATCGCGTGTGCCGGTGTGGCAGACCGTGACGGTGGCGTTACCGCCTTCGGCCTTGCGCATCAGCAGGTGCGCGACCGGCTTGCCGACAATGTTGCTGCGGCCGACTACGACCGCATGCTGTCCGGAGGTCTTCACGCCGGCCTTGAGCAGCATCTGAATGATGCCGTGGGGCGTGCAGGGCAGAAAGCAGGTCTCGCCGATCAGCATACGTCCGATGTTCACAGGGGTAAACCCGTCCACGTCTTTCTCCGGCAGAATCGCGTTGATCACCGCGCTCTCGCTGATGTGCTTGGGCAAGGGCAGTTGTACGAGAATGCCGTGGATACGCGGATCCGCGTTCATTTTGCGCACCAGCTCAAGCGCTTCCTCTTGGGTTGTCTCCGCTGGCACGCGGACGTCCTGCGAAAACATGCCCGCTTCCGCGCACGCCTTCTCTTTGGCTGTGACGTAGGAGGTGGACGCTGGATCCATGCCGATCAGAATGACGCCGAGACCGGGGGTGATACCGGTTTTGACTTTCAGTTCCGCGACGTGCTTCGCGATGTCCGCGCGCATGTCTGCGGCGAGTTTTTTTCCGTCAAGAATAGTTGCGCTCATAATAAAAGAAGAGTTGAAAATAAGGCGTTTGCAGAGCGTCCGCAACAAAAGAATCGAAGACGCTTTGTGACCGTGATTTTAGCAAAGTCCCGCGCTTGACCGAAGAGCAAAAAAAGACAAATGCGTCGTTGCGTCCAAGGGTCATTCCCTTTGGCCGCTATGAGATCCGCTCGCCGGGCAAGCCTTGTCTGAACATCCGTATGGCCGCTTGACGGTCCGCGTAAAAGAGGATTGCAGAGCCGTCCGTTTATATGGATGGCAAAACCGGATCGTCGGCTGGATGATGGGTTATGCGGTTGTTCTGGGGAATGACTTCTTGGTTGTTAAACAATGGTTGATGAGTCGGAACAGTTCATCGAAGGCATAGGGTTTTTGGAGAAAGTTCCACCTCAGTCCGGTGATTTCATGCCAACGGGCCTTGTCGTCGGCGTAACCGCTGGTCATAATGATTTGGAGGTCCGGTTTCAGTTCCTGCAGTTCTTGCGTCAGGTCCACGCCGTTGCCGTCAGGAAGGACGACGTCGCAGAGGAGCAGGTCGATCCCCTTGTTTAAGCGTATGAAAAGCGATCGCGCCTCCGTGACCGTGGTCGTCATGTGTACGGTATATCCCTGCAATATCAGATTCCGGCTGGTGACGATGCGAGCCGCCGGATCATCTTCCACCAGAAGAATGCTCTGGCCGTTTCCTTTGGGCAGATCCCGGTATTTTTCCGTCTTTGCCGTGAAGTCGACGGGGGTTCTGATCGGCAGGTAGATTTTGAATTCGGAGCCGTTTCCGGGGGTGCTGTAGACGTGTATCCAACCGTCATGCTGCTTGACGATCCCATGGACAACGGAAAGCCCCAGTCCGGTTCCTTTGCCTCTTTCTTTCGTCGTGAAAAAAGGCTCAAAAATATGGGCCAGAACCTCAGGCGACATGCCGTTTCCTGAATCGCTGATTGAGAGCCGGACAAAACGTCCCGCCCGCATGTTGTATCCCGGCAGTATATCCAGTTCGGTGTAGGTTGTGTTGGCTGTCGTAATGAGGATGTGTCCTCCCAGCGGCATCGCGTCGCGCGCATTGACAATCAGGTTCATGATCACCTGTTGGATCTGTCCGATATCGGCGCAGATCGGCCAGAGCAAGGGTTCCGGACGAAACTCGACGACGGTGTTTTCGCCGATCAGTCGCGCGAGTATTTTCTGCTGGTCGTGCACGACCGTGTTTAAGTCAAGGATGCGCGCCTCAAAAGTCTGCCGCTGGCTAAACGCGAGCAACTGGCGCGTAACGCTTGCGGCTTGCAGGGAAGCGTGCTTAATGGCCTGCAGATCTTCTTCTTGGGGCGTGCCCGCAGGCGTTTGCGGAATCAGCAGCTCGACGAGTCCCTGGATGCTTTGCAGACAATTGTTGAAGTCATGGGCCACCCCGCCCGCGAGCTGCCCCATCGTTTCCATTTTTTGCACCTGCTGAAACTGCCGCTCGAGCAGGTATTGCTCCGTGATGTCTCGAAAATTGACGACAATACCGCAAACGGCGGGGTTGTCCTCCATATTGTTCATCACCGCTTCAAGCACATGCCAAGACCCGTCCTGATGCTTCACCCGGCATGTGAACGGCATGGACGTGCTTGTTTTTTTGAACGTGCGCGTATACACATCGAAAACTTTGTTTTGATCATCGGGGTGGATGTTTATGGCAAACCGCATGCCTAACAGGTCTTCGACCGTGTGCCCCGTAACGTTCGTTACGGAGGGGCTGATGTACGTGATGCGCATGTTCTTGTCGACGATCATGAAACAGTCCGTCGCCTTCTCCACCATGGCTCGGAACCGTTCTTTGATTTCGAGAACGGCATCCTCGTTCTTTTTCTGATCGGTGATGTCCCGTGCAATTCCCACTGTCGCGACGGTCTCGCCCTGTTTCCCGCTCACGGGAGACTGAACGATTCTGAACGAGCGGCCTTTCCCTCCGTCGATTTGCAGATGAAGCTCAAAGGCTGCACCGTTGTTTTCTTGCGGTGCCTGACCGGCTTGTTTCGAGTGCGGGTTCGCGAAAGCGGGGAAAGCTTCGTGAACCGTATGTCCGATGATTTCGTCTCTGGATTTTTGAAAGATTCGCGTTAACGACGCGTTGACGGCGATATATCGGTCCGACCGGTCCGTTATCCATGCCGGGTCTGAAAGGTTCTCAATGAAGGTTTCCAACATCCGACGGGTGAGATCGCATTCTTCGGTAAGCTCTTGAACTTCTTTTTCGGTTGAACGTGACGACGCTTCGGCCCGTTTCTGCGGAGTCGTGTCGCGAATCAAGACGAGAGCCGATCGCGATTTCTCGCTTTTTATGTCGAGAGGCGCGATATGGATATCAAACCATGTCTCACCCGTTGTCAACGGCGACTGAAAATTCAGGTTCTGAACATAACCGGTCTTCAGCGCAAGTCTGACGGACTCCATCAGCTCTAAAAAATGTTCGGACGGTAAAAATTGGGAAAATAGATTTCTTTTCGCATTCCCGTCGGAATCTGTTTTTGGCGTCAAAATCTCAACGTGTTGCCCGCTGCCGTCGAGAATCAGCGCCAGGTCCGGCAAGGCGCGGAGCATGGCGTGATAAACTTTCTTTCGATGTCTCATGCCTTCTGTTTTTTTGCATAGGAAGAGACACGAAAAAAGTCCGATAACGAATACGGCACATCCGGCCAGCACGTAAAAGGCGGTATGGTCGCTTGGGCAAACGGCAACGTTTTTCCTGCGGAAAGAGGCCGGAATCCTTTTGTGCGCGTTGAGCGGCTCTGCTCCTATGAAAAAAAATAATCCGGCAAGGATCGCCATTTTGCCGAATTTCCCGAGACGATGCATCATAAACATGTACACATGATTCTCCCTGCGATGAATGAAATTATAAGACAACATCGGTTGTCAGACCAGTTGGAAACGGCGGAAGATGAAAGTCTTTCATTTTAAACCTGCTGCGGCATGGCGGATGGCGCCTGAAAAACGTATAATACCTTAATTTAAACGAACGATGCGTTCAAAAGGTTCGCATGAATTTAAAAAAGTTTGGCAGAACCGCGAATGAGTCTCTTTGCGCTCCAAAAAAATAGGACGTGACGCTGTGGTTTCGGGCAATCATTCTGCGCTGAGAATGCGGAAAAGGCCGAGCGGAACGTGTCCGCGCTGTTGGGTGTGTCGCACCTGTTTGTTCTTCTGTCGTGCTGCCGTTTAGAACGTAAACGCGTTTTTCTGAAAAATCGGTTGGCGGCAATGTGTGAGGAGAACGGTCAGGGTCAGGAAAACCGGGCCGCATTTCTTGAAAAAAGGATGCGCAATTGCGATTTGATGCGAGGCATGGTATACATATAAAAGACTTTTTTCTAAAAACGGGTGCATTAAGTCGGCTGAGTCATTCATTCGATGCGAGGCCTATGCGACGCGACGGTGTCCCGAAACGGTAATCTGCTGCACCTGTGGCGGATTCAAAACGGCTTGCGGGGACGGACGGTGTATCCTCATCAAAATGAGCTCCGTCGTTTGTGTCGAGACGCTAAAAACGGGGAAGGCGAAGATGGAAATCGCACACAGACGTCTTACAGACCTGCGATGGTAGCCTTGGGCCGCCGGCCTTGTGGTCGTTTGCTTCATACTTTTGACGGTCGAGGGCATTGCCTGCCACCTGTTTTCCCGTTCGCTTCTGGCGATGTTGATGCCGACTCCGCATTTTGATCGCATCAGATTGTCCGGCAGCGAGGCCAGCGGTACGGTGCTGGATGCGGGCGGCGGATGGTTCAACTGCGGCAAACCGACGGAAATCCTGATCTGCTCGCGAAAAAATGGAAACGCCTGGGACCCTCCCTCCGATATCACCATCAGGAATGGACGCCTTCGTGGGTCAATCCGCGTCGTAGGCATGAGCCGCAACGGCGAAGGCTTAGAGGTCCGCGCTTCTTCCCGCCGCGCCGGTCACACGGCTGCGGCGCAGGCTGCGGCACCCTTTCGGATTGTGATCAGCAACGTCTGGATCGAGGCGACGCAACTCATTCCGGTCTACCTCTCGCCCG
>CAZTDL010000320.1:0-5518 GCA_964612775.1 uncultured Lentisphaeraceae bacterium | reverse complement strand
CGGAGGCGCAGGGGTGGAGGGCGGCAACGCCAACTGGATTGGACAATATGCCCGAAACAACGTATGGGAAAACAACTATATCGAGGGCGTCTGCAAGTTGATCGTCGATCAGGGCTTCTTCTATGTGAACCACCAGTCCGGATCAAACCCGAAAGCCGATTCCATCTGGCGCTACAACGTCGGGAAGGGGGCGCGAAGCCCTGTCAAAGGCGCCTGGACACAAACCAGTGTCGGCTACTACGTGGACAACTCATCCTCCGGATATCGCATCCACAACAACATCGCCATCGACGCAAACGAGGCCCTCCGATATAACGATACGAAGGACGGGCCCGAAGCGGGCAAAGACATATGGTTCTACAACAACACCTTCTATACGTGTGGCGCGATAGGCTTCGGCTGTTGGAATCCGAAAGGGAACTCCAAAGCGGCCGCCGAGATCATGCTGATCAACAACCTGGCGATTCCGCAGGGGAACTTGGATTTTTCAAAGTGGGGAACACGGCTGAAATGGAGGAATAATCTCCAATCGCTGCCCGCCTCGGCGCTCAAGAACCCCGAAGCCATGAACTTTACTCCGACGGAAAAAACGCTGAAAACCGGCGGCATCCCCGTTCAGGACAAGCAGATCCCGTATATCGGCGCCGTTGACCCGGCAAAGGGAATGTGGCGCTACGGGGCCGATGAATCCGAACTGCCCGAACCCTAAAGGAGGGCGGCCCAACAACGCCGACGTGCGCAACGGCGTGCCGCCATGCGTGAACATCCCGATGTTCGCTTCGAGAAGTTGATCGATAACCTTTCTTATGCGACGATACAGCTTGTTTCGACGCAACGGGGGATGAATGAAATTTAGACATGATGATCTCATTCGACTGGGCTGGGACGAGTGGTTCGAGGAAAGGGCCGAATGCGGGCCAGAGGATGCCTTTGCCCGTATTGCCGCAGTTGATCGCGACGCATTGCTGGCCGTGGATCAAAACGGAACCTTCAGGGCAAAGTTGCCAGGCAGCTTTCTTTTTCGGCACCATCTGCCGCAGGAACTTCCGTGTGTCGGAGACTGGATCTGTGCGGAAAAGCGTCCCGCTGACGAAACGCGCCTGATCCGCATGCTCTTGGAGCGAAGGACGTCTCTTCGTCGAAAGTCAGCGGGAGAATCCGCCGATTATCAGATGATCGCCGCGAACATTGATTATGTGATCATCGTTCAGTCTTGCCATAATGACTTCAACCTCAAACGGCTCGAGCGTTATCTCGTTATGGCGAGGGACGGCGGCGCGGATCCTTTTGTCCTGCTGAGCAAAACGGATTTGGTTGCGCCGGACGTTCTAGCGTCTCTGTTGGCCGAGATCCGCACGGCAGGCGTTACGGCACCGGTGCTGACCTTGAGCAACGTCACGCGGGAAGGCATTGACGACCTTAAGCGGACGCTTCTTCCGGCCAAAACGTATTGTTTTGTCGGATCATCAGGGGTCGGCAAAAGCACCATCATCAACCAACTGCTCGGGCGAGAAGTGCTCCAGACAAATGACGTCAGCGAAACGGGTGAGGGAAAACACACGACCGTCCGCCGGGAAATGTTCACGCTCGAGGGCGGAGCCTTGGTCATCGACAACCCGGGCATGCGTGAGTTCGCGATCCTGGAAGCCGAAAGCGGGCTAGGAGACAGCTTTTCAGACATCTCAGGAATCGCCTCCGATTGCCGCTACAGGAATTGCAGTCATGTAAGCGAACCCGGATGCGCTGTGCGTGAGGCGGTGAATTCAGGCGATATAAGCCAAGAACACTATGCCAATTTCATCAAACTCAGAGAAGAGTCCGCGTTTAATCAAATGTCATATGTCGAGAAGAGAAGAAAAGATCGCACCTTCGGAAAATACATCAAGTCCGTCAAGAAGGATCTCGACCTTTACTGAGCGTTACCGCGGCGCAGAATCGCTCGCGTCCGGCCCGACAATCAAGACAAGCGGCTTCCGGATCAGACTCAACGTCACTTCGCCGGGCGTGGAGGCAACGGTGCGTCCGGACTGCGCTTGACCGAACAGTGCAGATGCAGGCCGGAGGTTCTCGGTTTCTCGTACAAAACAAAGTCGAAACCCGACTGCCACGCCAGCTTGGCCAGTTCGGTCAGATTCATGTTCTCCGATGTCAAGTCGACGGCGCGACCCTCGCAATGCAGCGATGACGAGAGATGGATCTTATTCATTTCCGCCGCGCGGTAAGTCTCATGAATCTTGATTGATCCGTGTTTCTTCTCCGCCAAGTTCACAAGCCGTTTGAGAGGAATCTCCATGGCGCGGTGAATCTCATGGTCATCCTCTAGAACAACCTTGTCGTGATCGCTTTCAAACCAAACCCGACTGTCCTCGAACCGAATGAGATCGTTCGTCGGATTAAACGTCTTCAGATCAATCGGACCCGAGGCGTAAATCTCCTTGCCTCGGGGACGGTTGGAATCGGGCGGAAACGAGGCGGGAGCCTCGCGTACAGGGTTATTCAGATCCGGCGGAGGACACTTCTGCTCCGCCGCGTCCTCCGCGCCCTTGACATCGGGCGGACGTTTATCCCCTCTTTCGATATACAGACAAATCAACAGCCCGATCACGCAGACGCTAGCCGCGACAGCCACCGCCCACTTCATCCATATATTGAACGCGTTCGGCTCGTTGAAATCCTTCAGCTTTTCCGGTTTTGGAATCTTGCTCAAAAAAAACATCGTCCTGCTTATCCTTCTCCATGACCGTCGTAAACGGGCTCGGCATTCTCCGCATCGTCCGAAACCTCACCCATAATCTCTTTGACCGCCGCAGACGGCTCAACCTTCACGGCCGTTTCCCCCGCCACCGGCCGATCGAACAGCGAGTCCACATCGGGCTTCACCGCAAGCTCCTCTTTCTTCTTCTCTTTCTTATGCACCGCCTTGCGCTCGGACGGCGTCGACCGCTGCAGGGTCGGGTCCAACTCGTTCAGCTCTTTCAGGTTGCTCAACCCAAAATGGTCAAGGAACGTCGAGGTCGTGCCGTATAGGAACGGACGCCCCGGCAGATCGCTGCGGCCCACGATCCGGACCAGATGCAGCTCCATCAGCGCCTTAACGATATGATCGACCATCACGCCCCGAATCGATTCGATTTCCGATTTGGCGATCGGCTGCCGATAAGCGATGATCGCCAGCGTCTCCAGCGCCGGGCGCGACAGGCGGTTCGGACGGTCAAGCCTCAGCAGGTTCCTCGCCCACCGCCCGCAGCTGGGCTGCGTCTGGAAACGGAAACCGCCGTTGATCTCAGCCACTTCGATCCCCAGCTCTAGGCGCGACAGCTCGATTTTGATGCTCTCGACCGCGTCGCCGACCTCGCGGGGCGAAGCCTCGGCAAACAATTTCAGCGTTTCATTCTGTCCCTCATCCGACTCTGACACGCTCTTGAGGCAGGCGCGGATTTCTTCGACGGTCAGAGGATGATCCGATCCGAAAAGCAACGCGCCGACAATCTGCTGCAGACTTGAGGCCATCGGCAACTTGATATCATCAGGATTCGACATGTTCACCTCCTCCGATCACCGGCGGCGGAAGCACGGCAGCGGGAATGTCCTCCGCCGGCAAAATAAGAATCTCATGAAAAGCCGCATTCTGATGAAGCGAAATCTGACGCAGACGCAACAGCTCCAACAGCGCCAAAAAGGTCACGATCACCTCTCCCCGATGCGACTCCGGATTAAACAGCTTCGAGAACTCGATCCGTCCCCCGGCTTTGACCATCGCGCCGATCGACTCCATCTTGTCGGGGACCGACCAGCGGATCGGGTCCAAATGGCCCAGCGGCTCCATGGGGGCCCGCGTCAACACCTCCTGAAAGGCGCTCAGCAGATCGAACAGCCCGATATCGCCCAAGGCCTGGCCCGCGTCCTCGGGCTCTTTCTCGAACACGGGCTTTTCACCGCCATAGGCGAACGCATCGCTCTGCAAAGCCTCCAGTTCGAGCAATTGGCCTGCGGCGTCCTTAAACTTCTTGTACTCGATCAGCTGACGCACCAGATCAAGCCGCGGATCAATCCAATCCTCTTCGCTCTCTTCCTCCGCAACCCGAGATTCCACCGGTAGCAGCATGCGGCTCTTGATCATCATCAGCGTGGCGGCCATCACCAGAAACTCGCCCGCGATGTTCAGGTCCAGCATGCGCATCACTTCAAGATAAGCCATATACTGCGCGGTGATCTTCTCGATCGGGATATCGTAGATATCGACCTCTTCGCGACGGATCAAATAGAGCAGCAAATCAAGAGGGCCTTCAAAAACCTCCAGATCCACCTTGTAATCGTCTGTCAACAACGCTTCGATCGACATATCTCTCCCGCTGGACGAATGATGATTCGCGCCTCGCCTGTACACCCGGGCAACCGGCGGGTCGCCCCTACCCGTGCCCTATGCCAAACCAACCGCTTTGCGCGCCTTGTCCAGCGTCTTGACCGCTTCTGCCCGGGCGCGTTCGGCCCCTTTGAGCAGCACCGCTTCCACGAAATCGGGATTCTTCTCAAGCTCGGCACGCTTCGCGCGGAACGGCGCGAAGGTCTCTTCAAAAACAGAGAACAGCGCTTTCTTGGCGTGGCCGTAACCGTAGTTGCCGCCGCGATAGTTGGCCTCCATCTCCGCGCGCTGCGCCTCGCTCGCGAACAGCTTGTAAAGCGCGAAAATGTTGCAGGTGGCAGGATCCTTCGGTTCTTCGAGGCCTTTACTGTCAGTCACGATCTTCATAATGCGTGCCTTGGTCTCTTTCATGTCGCCGAACAGCTCGATGGTGTTCCCGTAGCTTTTGGACATCTTTTGTCCGTCCAAGCCCGGAACCACAGCAACCTCTTCCGGAATAAAAGGTTCCGGGATCGTGAACACCTCGCCGAACTCGTTATTGAACTTGATCGCCATATCGCGCGTGACTTCCACATGCTGCTTCTGATCTCGCCCGACCGGCACGACGTTGGATTGGTAAAGCAGGATATCGGACGCCATCAGCACCGGATAGGCAAAAAGCCCGTGCGACGGCGCGATACCCTTCGCGATTTTGTCCTTGTAAGAATGGCAGCGTTCCAGCAACCCCATCGGCGTCACAATCGAGAGCAACCAGGCCAACTCATGCACCTCCGGCACATCGCTCTGACGAAAAAAGATCGTCCGCTCGGGATCAAGTCCGCACGCCAGAAAATCCAGCGCCACATCCCACGTGTCCCGTTTGAGGCGCGCGGCGTCGTGGACCGATGTCAGAGCATGATAGTTGGCGATGAAAAGGAACGCTTCGCCTTTTTCCTGCAGACGCAGCGCAGGACGCATCATGCCGAAATAGTTGCCCAAATGCAGTTTACCCGAGGGCTGAATGCCCGATAAAATCCTCATGTGTCAAATCCTGTTTGGAAAGTTCGAGAAAATAAAGGTTCAGTATACCTTTCCCTGCCGGGTTACACAAGTCTAGGCACATCCGATACATTGACCGGAGCACGGTCTCTTCTTTTGATTGAAGATCGGCTGGCC
>CAZTDL010000319.1:1112-5548 GCA_964612775.1 uncultured Lentisphaeraceae bacterium | reverse complement strand
GAGCGCGGCATCACCATCACGTCCGCCGCCACCTGTGTGACGTGGAAAGGGTATCGGATCAGTTTGATCGACACCCCCGGACATGTGGATTTCACGGCCGAGGTGGAGCGTTCTCTGCGCGTGCTGGACGGTGCGGTCGCGCTGTTCTGCGCCGTAGGCGGCGTGCAGCCCCAGAGCGAGCAGGTGTGGCGCCAGAGCGAGAAATACGAAGTCCCGAAGCTCTGCATGGTCAACAAGATGGACCGTATCGGCGCGAACTTCTTCAACGTGGTCAACGAGATTCGCGACACGCTCGGCGGCAACCCGGTGGTGATGGTCTATCCGATGGGCGCGGGCGAAACCTTTAGCGGCGTGATTGATCTGCTGAAAATGAAGGCTCTGACGTTTGACGAGGCTTCGCGCGGATTCGCAGTCGTCGAAAACGAAATCCCCGAAGAGTATCGCGAAGAGTGCGAACGGCTCCATATCGAGATGATGGAGAAGGCGGCCGAACAAGACGAAGCGCTGATGAACAAGTATTTCGAGACCGGCTCGCTCACGGACGAAGAGATCAAGCAAGGTATCCGCAAGGGCACGCTCGCCCGTACGCTGGTGCCGGCTTTCTGCGGCACGGCGTTCAAAAACAAAGGCATTCAACCGCTCCTGGATGCGATCATCGATTATCTGCCGTCTCCTTTGGATGTGGGCGAGGTCCACGCCGCCGATAATCCCACGCAGGTCCGCAAACCCGCCGACGACGAGCCTTTCTCCGGCTTGGCCTTCAAGATCATGTCCGACAAACACATGGGCAAGATCACCTTTGTGCGTATCTACTCGGGGTCTTTAAAAGTCGGCGACCCGATCTATAACAGCACGATGGACGCGGATGCCCGTATCGGGCGTCTGTTCCGTATGCACGCCAATCATCAGGAGGCTTTGGAGGACGCCCATGCCGGCGATATCGTTGCCGTCGTAGGCCTCTCCAAGACCCGTACCGGCGATACGATCTGCGATCGCGAAAAGCCCATTACGCTGGAGTCGATCGAATTCCCCGCGCCGGTGATCTCGATCGCGATTCGTCCCTCTTCGCGGGGCGACAACGAAAAGCTCGGCACCGCGCTTCATTCGTTGGCCCAAGAAGATCCGACGTTCATCGTCAAGTTCGACCAAGAGACAGGTGAGACGATCATTTCCGGCATGGGCGAGCTCCACCTCGAAATCATTGTCGACCGCCTGCGCCGCGAATTCAATGTGGAATGCGAAGTCGGCAAACCCGAAGTCGCCTACCGTGAAACCATCCGCCACCAAGTGGAAGGCGAATACAAGCATGTCAAGCAGTCCGGCGGCCGCGGCCAGTACGCGCACGTCTGCCTGCGTCTCGAACCGCAGGAGGCCGGACGCGGGTTCTCGTTCGTCAACGAAGTCAAGGGCGGCGTGATTCCCAACGAGTACATTCCGGCGGTCGAAAAGGGCGTCATCAAAGCCATGGAGAGTGGTCCGTGCGGCGGCTTCCCGGTGGTCGATGTCAAGGTCGTCGTGTACTTCGGTTCGTACCACGAGGTCGATTCCAACGAATTCGCGTTCATCGAGTGCGCGCGTCAGTGTTTCAAGAACCTTTTCCTCAAGGGTAACCCGCAACTGTTGGAGCCGATCATGAACGTCGAGGTGGTTGTGCCCGAAGAATACATGGGTACCGCGACCGGTTCGATCTGTTCCCGCCGCGGACGCGTCGAGGGTATGGACGACAAGGGCGGGGCCAAGCTGGTTCACGGTTTTGTGCCGCTCGGAGAGATGTTCGGCTATTCTAACGCAATCCGTACGGTCACGCAGGGCCGCGGCACATTCACGATGTCGTTTGAGCGTTACGAGGGCGTTCCCTTTGAACTCTCCGAAACCATCATCGAGAAACGGAAAAAAGAAGGCAAAGTGCGTTAAGCGCCATTTGCCATCCGATGAAAAAGGCCACCCGTCCGGGTGGCCTTTTTCATCGGAAATCGCGAGACGAAGCGCGGGGCTATCCCAAGCGAGAAGTCCCGCTACGCGCAGAGATGCTGCTCAAGCCAGACGACGATTTGATGTCCGACAGCAAGTTTGCTTTGAAGAGGCCATGCCCGAGGAGGCTCCCTTGCGGTGAGAAACGTCACGCGGTTGGTATCCACCGCGAAACCCGCATCCGGCAGCGTCACGTCGTTCGCGACAATCAGATCGAGCCCTTTTGATTCAAGTTTGCGCTGCGCCTCGGACAGCGGATCACCGGTTTCGGCAGCAAATCCAACGAAAAGTCGCTGACCCTTGGATGGACCCAACGAGCGAAGGATGTCGGGATTCGGCACAAGTTCAAGAATGGGATTCATCGTCGATTTCTTAAGCTTGAGCGCGCTCACCTGTTTTGGACGCCAGTCTGCCACAGCGGCCGACATCACAAGCGCGTCGTGATCCCGCAACAACCGTTCAACCGCTGCGAACATCTCGCACGCGCTCACAACGTCCACACGCGTGACGCCCGCCGGAGTCGGCAGCGACACCGGTCCCGAGATCAGCGTCACCGCATGTCCGCGCTCCGCGGCGGCCTGCGCAACCGCAAACCCCATCTTACCCGTCGACCGGTTGCTGAGAAAACGCACCGGATCGAGATGCTCGCGAGTGGGACCTGCGGTGATAAGGATTTTCATGATTTTCATGTTACACGGTTTGCATTGACAATTCAACATGGGCATTGTGATAATACGCCCACAATAAGTCAGTCTCTGAGCGGTGGACACGCATGAGAAGCGCTTTTCCGGCGCGACACTAAATGCGGCGCGCCGTGAAGATCGATAAGGGAGGAAAGCAGATGTCGAACACGATGCCGATGAGTACGCGCGTCAAATTGAGCGCGATGATGTTCTTGCAGTTTATGATGTTTGCGGTCTTCTGGGGCGCCTTGGCCACTTACGTGACGAACAACAAATGGGATGCCATGAAGCCATGGATCCTCAGCACGATGCCTCTGGGCGCGCTGGCCTCTCCTCTCATCGGCATGATCGCAGACCGTTTCTTTAACAGCGAGAAGGTGTTGGCGTTTTCAAACCTGCTCTGCGGTCTGTTGCTGTTTATGGCGGGACGCGCCACAACCGGCGCTGAGGTCTTCATTTGTCTACTGATAGCCATGCTTTTTTATATGCCGACGTGGAGTCTGACCGCCTCGATCGCGATGGCCAACAGCCCTGCGGAACAATTCCCGCAAATCCGCGTTTTCGGATCGATCGGCTGGGTGGCGTCGATGCTCTTCAGCATCGTGGCACTCAAGGCGTTCGGCACGGCGATCGACGGCACGGCGATTCCTTTTTATTGCGGTTCAGCCGTGGCTGTGCTAGGCGCGGTTGTCGCGTTGCTCTGCCCGGCCACGCCGCCCAAGGGCAAAGGGCAGCCGCTGTCGGTAATCGACGCGCTGGGCTTGCGCGCCGTGACGCTGATGAAGGACAAAAATTTCGCCATCTTCATGCTCGTCTCGTTTGTGGCGATGATCCCGTTCAACATCCATTTCGCTTTTCTCTCCGATTTCCTTTCGGCCAAAGGCTTTAAGCTGCTGACGGCAACCAACTACATCGGACAGGCGGCGGAGATGGGCTTCATGCTGCTGGTGACCGTGGCGATGCGTAAGTTCGGCGTAAAATGGTCTATCGTCGCGGGTCTCGCCGCCATGGTTGTCCGCTACGGGGCCTACTATCTGGGCGCAGGCGATATGATGCCGGCGATTTACATCGGCATTCTCGTGCACGGCATCATCTTCGGATTCTTCATCGTGGGCGGTCAGATTTTTGTTGGCAAGTCCGCCCCCGCCGACATGCAAAGCCAAGCGCAGGGCTTCTACGGCCTGATGACCTTCGGTTTCGGTTCTCTCATCGGCACGTTCGCGAACAACGGGCTCATCAACTTTTTCACCAAGCGCAACGACGCCGACGTGTTGGTCGGCGCTTGGGACAAGGTTTGGCTCGTCACATTAATATGTTCCGTCGTATTGCTGGTCGTGATGGCGATCTTTTTCAATCCGAAGTTTGAGGAAAAGAAGGCTTAGCCATGGCGCGTTACCTCGTCGGGGTCGACAACGGAGGCACACTGTCAAAAGCGGCGGTCTTCACTGAAGACGGCCGTGAATTGGCTGTGTCCGGACGTAAAGTCGAAATTCTGGAACCACACCCCGGCTGGTCGGAACGCGACATGACGGCCATGTGGCGCGGCACCGCGGAGGCGATCCGCGAGGCGATAACGAAATCGGGCGTAGACGCGGCCGAGATTGCCTGTGTCGCCTGTACCGGTCATGGCAACGGACTCTACCTGCTCGATGCGGACGGCAATCCGACCCAGTGGAATGCCATTGAGAAAGCGGTCTTTGAACGCCGGAGCGTCCGCAACTTCAAGGACAAAGCAGTTCCTGAATCCTATATCCGCCGCGTGCTTGAAGCCGGGCGGTTCGC
>CAZTDL010000319.1:0-1102 GCA_964612775.1 uncultured Lentisphaeraceae bacterium | reverse complement strand
CCCGTCCGCAACGCCATTAACTCCATGGACAGCCGCGCGGCGGACATCGTCGCACAGTGGAAGGCGGACGGCGTTGACGCCAAGGCGCTGCCGAAGACCGCGCAGTGTATCTGGCCCGCGCAGCCGAACGCCCTACTGGCGTGGTTGCGCGATCATGAGCCGGACGCCATCGCACGGGCTTCCGCCGTACTGATGGCCAAGGACTTCATCCGATTCAAACTCACGGGCGAAGTGAAGATGGAACTCACGGACATGAGCGGCACGAGCCTCATGAACGTGGTCACAGAGCAATACGACGACGACGTGTTGGCGCTGTTCGGCCTTTCAGAAATGAAGCGTTTACTGCCTCCGCTCGTGAGGACTGCGGACATCTGCGGCACCGTCACGCCGGCGGCCGCAGCCGAGACGGGCATCAAGGCCGGCACACCTGTGGCAGGCGGAATGTTCGACATCGACGCCTGCGGACTGGCTTCCGGCTGCGTGGACGAGCGCCAGTTCGTGATGGTGGCGGGCACATGGGGAAACAACCAATACATCGCGCGGCAACCGCTGGTCGACAAGGGGCTTTTCATGACCTCGTGTTACAGCATGCCCGGCTGGTATCTCATGCTTGAAGGCAGCCCCACGGGCGCGGGCAATCTGGAATGGTTCGTCAGCGAATTTTTGGGGGACAAGAAAACGCTCCTTAAACAGGAGGGCATCGGTTCCGTCTACGTCTGGGCCGATGCGGCCGTGAGCGCGATGGCGCCGCGCGAGAGCGATCCGCTTTTCCTGCCGTTCCTGTACGGATCGAACGTCGGGTATTCGGCCAAAGCGTGTTTTCTCGGTCTTGAAAGCCGACACACGCGCAACGACGTGATGCGCGCCGTCTACGAGGGCTGCATCTTTTCGCACAACTATCATCTGCAGAGGCTTTACGCGTTCCGCCCAAAGCCAGAAGTCATACGGCTCACCGGCGGCGCGGCCCGCAGCGCGGTATGGGTTCAGATGTTTGCGGACATCTTTCAGGTGCCGGTCGAAATCCCGGACGGATCCGAACTCGGCGCGCTCGGCGCGGCGGTGGCCGCCGCTGTGGCTTGCGGCATCCACCCCTCTTTCGAGC
>CAZTDL010000318.1:0-5550 GCA_964612775.1 uncultured Lentisphaeraceae bacterium | reverse complement strand
CAGCAAACGGTCGAAATAGCCCCCCATGCCCCGTCCGAAATTACGCATCGCGCAACAGATGATGGCCCATTCGAAAGGAATGTCCTCGCCTCGCCGAAGTTCCTCCGTGCCGTTATGCCGCCGGGCCGCGCGTGCCAATCCGTCGCCGACCGCCTTGAATGCGCGCACGCACGCCTCGCCCGAGGTCACCAACAGCTGCGGGGCGAAACGCACCTCCAGATAGCGGACGCCTTGGGCGATGGCATCCTCCGCCATCTCACAGGCCGCGCGCTCCATGGCCTCGAACGTCAGCAAAACCGCACAGGTATAACGAAACCCCGCAAGATATTCGGGCAGATCCTTGTAGACGGGCTTGAAAACCAGTTCGTTCAACCCCGCCACCTCATAGGAAGGCAGTTCGACACCCTGCTCGCGAGCCAATTCGATCAGGGTCGACACGCGCATGGACCCGTCCAAGTGCGCATGCAGATCGCTTTTGGGGACGGCCCCTATCAGTTCGCGTGCGATCATGGGATTGATCTCCTTACGCTCATAGCGAAGCGGGAACCAGTTCAGCGCGCCATTGGTTCAGGAAGCAGACGGCATACCCCCTGAAAAACAAATAATACGGCAGAAGGACCACCGCGCCGAAATAGGGCAACGCCATGGGAATGAAACCCATGCAACAGGTCAGCACCCCAAACGCCAAAAGCGCGCAGCCCGCCGCCGCCGCGCACGCCCCCCCGCAGAGCAGATAACTCAGAACGGCAACAGGATATTGATTGCACAACGCAAAGACCGCCTGCCAAGCGCGCGACGCGGTGACGCCATGCCAATACATGATCGGAACCACAAACGCTTTGGTCAAATGCGCCACAAGCTGAGTCACCAGCGAAATCAGAATCAGCCCCGTTACGCAACCGGCTGTCGGCCACACCAGCGCGCTGTTCCACTCTTTGCCGCTTGCCAAATAGGGCTTCAGAATCGTCACATACGTGACGGCCGCATTAAGCGCGAAAAGAAGGAAAGCGATGACGAAAAAATACATGCGCCACACAAACAGCTCATGGCCCGCAGCACGCGAGGCCCACCAACACTGACTGATCGGCGCATCCGGCTTATACCAGCGGTGAAGGAACATGAAATCGCCGCGAGAACGCAATCGGCAGAACAGCACGGCCAGCAGCAAACCGAGCACCACCACGCCAAGAATCAGCGCCGTTTCGGCGGAGCCCATCGCGGGGTGCATGCACTTGTCCAAAACATGATCGAACTGTTGCTTCAGCCCCGACGCGGAGGACGTCACAGGACGATTAAAATTATACGACGTCCCCGTGCCGATATAGGCAATCCACGCGCAAAAACCCATGCTGAACCAGCGCGTGATATCGAACGGTTTGAACAGCGACGAAACCATTTGGCCGAACGCCGCTGAAACGGCTTGCAGGCAAGACGGACGATCCCCCGTCACGCCGACCATCGGGATTTCGGAAGACTCGGTTTCCGCCCGAAAACGGGTACCTTTCGGCGTTTGCGGCGGAAACAGCTTGCCCACCTGCCCCGCGTTACGCCACTCGGAGCCGAATTCAGGCTGCCAGACCAGATCCTGCGGTTTCAGTGCCCCTGCCGAGACCAGAGCGCAAAGCTCTTCAAACGTGACCGGTCCGTTTCTCACGCCGTCTACCGCATAATACCACGTTCTTTCCATGCGCCCCTCCTTATTTTAACCACAGACCAAAGATCCGGACAAATCCTTCACAGACCGCATCCCGTGTTTCACCAGATACGCCTCGATCCCGTCAAGGACACGCAACGGCGTCGACGGATCGATAAAATTCGCAGTCCCGACCGCCACCGCCGTAGCCCCCACGATCAGAAATTCGATGGCCTGTTCAGGCCCCATGATGCCGCCCATCGCCAAGAGCGGCACGCGTGCCGCCTGCGCGGCTTCCCAAACCAACTTTACCGCGACAGGGTGAATCGCCAAACCAGACAGACCGCCGACCTTGTTCGCCAAGACAGGCCTTCGCGTCTCAATATCGACCACCATGGCGGGCAGGGTGTTGATCAGCGCCAACGCGTCCGCGCCAGCCTCCTGCGCGGCACGCACAAACACCCTGATGTCCGGCACATTCGGCGCCAGTTTCGGCATCAGCGGCAAACGCGTCGCGCGCCGCACGGCCGCCACCAGAGACGCGACCGTTCGAGGATCCGTGCCAAACGCGTGCCCGCCCTCCTTTACATTCGGGCAAGAGATGTTCAGTTCCAGCCCCGCGACCCCTTCGACGTCGCTCAGGCGTCGGGCCACTTCCGCATACTCATCCTCACTCGTGCCCCAGATGTTGACGATCACGGGCACCTGAGCGCCGCGAAGAAACGGCATGTAGTCACGCGCGAAACCGTCTACCCCCGGCCCCTGCAAGCCGATCGCGTTGACCATTCCGCCCGACACCTCAACATGCCTCGGCAACGGATTGCCCGGCCACGCCTGCAGACGGATACCCTTGACCGTTATGGCACCCAACCGGGTCACGTCGATCAGCTCGGCATACTCTTGACCGTACCCGAACGTGCCGGAAGCCACCGTCACCGGGTTCTTCATGCGGATACCGCCCAAATCAACGCTCAAATCCACATTGCGCATAGGCTGTTGTTTCACGTGTTCCATATCACAACACAATCTCCCGCGCCTCAACGATGGGGCCGTCATGACAGACACGACCGATCCACATCGTGCCGTCCTCCCGTTTCAGGTTCTGAACGCACGCCAAACACGCGCCCACGCCGCAAACCATATGCTTATCCAGAGAAATCCAGCCGCGGCAACCGACGGCGATCGCCCTCGCTCCGACCGCGCGCAACATCCCGTCCGGACCGCACGCGTACAACTCGGCCTGTTCGCCGCGCTCCTTCAGACGTTCAAGTTCCCGATCAAGCAACACGGTCACCAGCCCCCGCTCGCCGCGGGAACCGTCTTGAGTCGCCACACGCGCCGGCCATCCCAAGCTCTCGAACTGTTCAATCGCCAGCACGTCATCCGCCGTGCGTCCGCCCGCGAGCACAACGCCGGGCCGAGACAATCGGCTGGCCAAAAAACAGAGCGGCGCCACACCATAGCCCCCTCCCACCAACACCGGCACGCCCTTCGGTTCCAGAGGAAAGCCGTTACCGAGCGGGCCAATCACCTGAAGGATGTTGCCGGGAATCAGCCGATTCATCTGTTCCGTGCCACGCCCAACGGTCTTATAAAGGATCTTCAGCACGCCGTCCTTCGCGCCGAAAATGCTGAACGGACGGCGCAACGACACTTGCTCTAAACCCGGCACCCGCACATGCACAAACTGTCCTGGAAAGGCCTGCTCCGCAAGCGCGGGAGCTTCCAGTTCCAACAGCCAATACCCGGCCGTCAGAGGCACCTGCCTCAACACTTTACTGGCCACATCCATCATATCCAAAAACTCCTTATTCCTGTTGCGTTCCAGCAGAATTGCCAGGAGCGACGACCTCTTGCATCGTCGGCGGCGGCGGCGGTCCCTGGGGCGAAATCTCGTTCTGAGCCTCAATATAATCGGCGCGCGCGCGCACGCGCTTGATCTCCGCGTTGACAATCGCGGCCGTATCCATTTGGCCGTCCACCGTCAACTTCTTCTGAAGCTCCTGCATCTTCTTGACGTAGTCCTCTGTCGTCTTAACGATGTTTTCCGCGTGCCGACGCTTGAGCTCTTCACGCAGCAGACAGTATTTCTTCTGAAGGACAGCTAACTCGGTCGGCTGCATCACAACATTCCGCTGCAAAACCGTCCGGTCGGCCTCGAAACGTCCCATCTCATCCCTCACGCTCTCCCATCCGCCGAAATCGCCCGCACGCTGAAACTTGTCCATCAGCGCCGTCAATTCCGCCACATACTTCTCTGGCCACTGCGCCCCCTTTTCCGAAGTCGCGCGCTCCACATCGATCACCTGAGCCTCAAGCGCGCTCCTCATCTTGGCGATGCCTTGTACGCGGTTCTCAGAAGTCGCGGCCAGCAGCATCTGAGGCGGCGCTTCGGATTCGGCCATGCCCGCCGTGGTCGAGGAGGCCAGAACGGCTTCGGCCGCCAATTGCTGCGGCGTGCCGCGCGCGCTGCGGATCGCCTCGTTCACCGCAGCTGCCAAATCCATTTTTCCCTCCTGCATATACGCTTTCTGCATATCCGTCAGGTCGTTCACATACTTCTTACAGAGCGTCACCAATTTACGGCTGTTCAAAAGCCGCTGATCCGACAACATTTGGCGATACTTGACTTTTAGCACATTCAGATCCGACGCCTCCTCGCTTGCGCCGGACAGTTCATTAATCAATTGCGTTTCGACAAACCGTTTACGCTCAGCCTGCACGACGGCCCACCCTTCGAAATCGCCCAACGTGCGCCGACGCTCCTTTAGAAGATCCAGCTCGCGCAGATACTCGGCTGGCCACGCCTGCTGAAACGCCGTCTGCTCATTTTCGATTTCAGCCAGTTGCCGCGCATACTCCTGCTGTTTCCGATTCAGACCAACCGGTTTAACCACATCGTCTGCAACAGGCTCATCCACGACCGTCGGCGCAGAAGAAAAACGCGCCGCAAGCGCATCTTCATCACGCAACAGAAGCCGGGCGTACAGTTTCAGCGGCGAGGACAGCACGCTATGGCTATAGACCCAGTATCCCGGCTGATAAAACAGCCGACCAGCCCGTCCCAGGAGACCGTTCGAACTCTTCACGGCGACCGGCAGACTCAGCAGATAAAGACAGGCGATCCCCAAGACCACAAAACAGACAATCCGCACGTCCGCCATCACCGCGTGCAACCGAATCGCGCGCTGAATCAGCAACACCTCCGGATGCGTGGAAGAAACCGCGCGCAACCCTTCGCAAATCCGGGCGGCCGACGACCACTCATGGTTTTTCAGGGCTTTTTTTCCCCGCACCAGATCGCGTTGCAAAACCAGCTCGGGCAGCTGTTGAGCCTCCGATTCAAAACTCCTCTTGTCCTCAGACAAATCCCTGTACTGTTGAATGAATGCGGCCGCACGCTCGAAATTCTCCGCACGGATCTCGATCGGAATCTGTTCCTTCAGCTGTTCGCGGCGTCGAATGCTTTTTTCGGCCTGGTCGCGCAACTCGGCAACCTCCGTCAGAAGCTTACGCCCGGCAGGTCCCGCAGGCTCAAAACCGTGAACGCGCCCCGCATGGGAAATGACCCGTTCGAAGCGCTGCAGATCCTTCGCTTCCCGCATTTTTTTGACCAGCATCAGGACCGATTCATACGCCCGCGCGTCGGCCCCGCAGTTGCCGCAATACTGGATTCCCGCAAACGTGTCTGACCCGCACTCGGGACAAGCCTCGGAACCGTCCCATCCGCACTCGGCGCAGAATTTGGTCGACAGCGGATTGACAGCGTCGCACCACTTGCAACGCCACGTGGTCCGCACCGTCGGCGTCTCCACACGCGTTTTGGTCTGCACATGATGCAACGCCTCGTTGAAGGCTGTCGCCGACGGCCAGCGCTGATCCTTATCCGTGGCCAACGCCTTCACCACCACGTCACG
>CAZTDL010000317.1:0-5560 GCA_964612775.1 uncultured Lentisphaeraceae bacterium | reverse complement strand
GTTTCTTTCGCTCTGTCCGTTGTGCTAACCTGTCCACATGTTGCATCAACGTGTGGAGCAATGGGACGAAAAGTTGAATGTTTTACTCAGGCGGGTCGACCTGAAACTTGAGGCTTTATATGGCACGCTGCTTCCTCCGCATCCGGCACGACCCGAGCATGGAAGCACAACGAATCCGCAACATGACGGCCTGTTCCGGGTTACGGCCACGTTCACCCCGGGCTTCGGCTCGACATTCGGCAGGGGCTATGTGATCCAACTTGAAATGGTCACGCTCAAATCCCTTCCCAAAAAACAGACGGACATCATCGAACAAAAAGGGATACAACTTATACAAGAGGGACTCGACGAGGTGCATCCGGGAAAAAACTCAGAGTCACGCGTGACGGAAACGTCTGGAAGATCATCGGCGACTTGTCCTTGTAGTGGAGAATCGCGCGCATGTTTGAAACCATCACAGTGCCATCCGTAAGCCTGCCGGAATCTATCGGTTATGGAACGATTATACAAATCGCTCTTTCCCTTCTCGTCATTTTACACCTGCTTCTCAAACCGCGAGATGCCCGGACCTCTTTGCTCTGGATTTTTTTCACCTGCATTTTCCCTTTTGTCGGACCTCTCGCTTACGTGCTGTTCGGCATTAACACGGTTCCCAACAAAGGCTGGCAGAAGCAGTACTCCGACAGTATCTTCTGGAAGCGTCAACGTTTGCATATCCGCTCAACGCATCCGCTGGCTAAAATGCACGCGCAAAAAAACGCCATGCGCACGACCCCCATCCTTTCAACATTGATTCCGCTCAACAGGATTCTGGATCATTTATCGGCCAACCACCCGCTTCTCAGCGGAAATGACATACAGCTGCTCGAACCTGCGGGAGTCGCTCTTGCCGAAATGTTCTTGGCCATTCAAAACGCCCGCGCCCATATTCATCTCTCAACCTATATTTTCAACGACGACGCGGTCGGACAGCAACTCATGACGCTTCTGGTCGAACGCGCTAACGCAGGCGTTCACGTACGCGTTTTGTATGACGCCTTCGGCTCTGCCGGAGCGAATCTGCGACGATTCTTCTGGAAGCATCGCCATGTGCCCAATCTTCAGCTCATCGGATTCTCACAGGCCAATGTGCTCAAACGCAAATTCCAGCTTAATCTTAGAAATCATCGCAAGCTTCTGGTGATTGACGGTGTTCTGGCTTTCACGGGCGGCGTCAACTTCCATGACGTTTACATGCCCAAAGCGAATGCGCCAGCAGCGATCGACTATCACTTTCGTGTGCGAGGTCCCGCTGTGCTGGAGCTCCAATACACCTTTATGCGCGACTGGTACTACATGACCGATGACCCTGCGGAAAAATTACTTGCGCCACATTTTTTCCCGCTTCCAAGCCAAGCGGGCAACACGTCGGCACGGCTCCAAAACAGCGGCCCCACCCGCGACGAGACCGGCGCGGCTTTGAACACCTTTTTCGCCGCCATCAATCATGCGCATAAGCAGATTCTGATCGTCACACCTTATTTCGTGCCGCCGGAATCTCTGATTCTGTCCTTGCGTCAAGCCGCCTATCGGGGCGTGGATGTCAAAGTTATCGTCCCATCCATCAATAACCACCCCACCCTGCAACTCGCTTCGCAAGCGCTTTACAAACCGTTGCTCACCTCTGGCATCCGCATCTTTGAACGCGAACCGCCCTTTATCCACGCGAAGGCGACCATTATCGACGACGCCGTATCCATCATCGGCAGCGCCAACCTTGATCCGCGCAGCCTCTTCCTCAATTATGAAACCAACCTAGTGATTTTCGATGCCGATTTCTCCAACCGCCTTAAAGCGGCCGTTCTAAACGACCTCTCCCATTCGCATGAGATTCTTTACGCCGAATGGCGACACCGACCGCGTCTTCGTCAACTCGCGGAGAATTTTTTCAACCTTTTCCATCCGATCGCGTAGGATGCCGGACCGAATCGGCTCGCGTGCGTATCCTCATTTCACACTCGAAACTTCGGCATTAATCGCGTATGATAAAACTGAATTTGATGCAAATCATCTATCCGGAGATAATGAATGCGCTCATTGTACTTCCTCTCAGTTCTCATCTCATCCGCCCTGGCTCTGTTTTTTTGCGGTTGCGGTCAAGATTCATCCAAAAACGTTTTGAAGACGGCCCCCTCGATTGCCGACCCGGCCCCTGACCATATCGTCGCGATGGTGAATAACACGCCCCTCACATGGGCGGACATGGAAAAGCGCGCATCCGGCTATCTGAAAGACGATATCGAAAACAATCATCTCATCATTCCTTCCAACCGTTTAGACGAAGCGAAAGAGTATTTTCGCCGCAAATCAATCAAGGCCTTCGTTTTCAAGACCATCATGATGGAAGAAGCGGCCCTTCAGGGCATTAAGCTCGTTGAAGCCGACCGGCAAGAGGGATTGCGCTCGCTCGCCTTTTCCCTGAAGACCCGCAACTGGACCACCAATGATTTTTTTAAGAAAGGTCCCCTGGGCGAAGCCATGATGCGCCGCGAGTTTGAAGACGGCATGATGATCGATAAACTGCTGAACATCAACGTGCGGAGCAAACTGAAAATTAGCGACAAGGAGGTTGCGGACACAATCATCCTGATCGACCAAACCAATGCGCTTAAGCGCACGCAGCTCGAAGGAATCCGAAAACAGTTAAATGAAGGAGCAAACTTCGAGGACGTTGCGCGAACCGTATCAGAATGCCCCAGCGCGAAAAAAGGCGGAGACTTGGGCGAGTTCGCACGCGGAAAGATGCTGAAAGACCTGGAGAACGCCGCCTTCTCTCAGGAGGTAGGCACCATCGGCCCCGTGATCCAATCCCGCTTCGGTTATCATATTGTTAAAGTCACCGCCCATTCGCCCGCACAGAAGGCGACAGCCTCAACACCTGCCGTCCCTGAAACCGTGCGTCTGTCCCACATCTTGATCAAAAGCATCCCGGTTGAACGCAAGCGCATCACCGACAGTATCCTGCGCACAAAGTACAATACCGCCGTTGAGAACTATTACCGCGGACTGAAGGCCAAGGCTAAGATCGAATGTTATCTCTATAACGACATGTCGTTCTGAACCTGAAACGAACGTTCAACGTCATCGCCTTGAACGTTGAACGTGATATGTTTCTCACAGGGGTTTATCGAGTCGTAAACGTATAATGGCCAGACCCGACCTTAAACGCCATGCGGTCACGATCCGACGGCACAGGCTTGACGTCAGCCGTTACATTCTTCGCATCAGGTCTTACCGGCAGATAGATGGTCGCCGCCGTATTGACGGGAACGTCCACCTCCAATGTAAACAGGCCCCCCGCTTTTTTCCAACGGCTGCCGATCACGCCGTAGGGAGAATCATGTTCCGCCTTGACCCAGTCGAGCCCGTCCACAGGATCGGGGCAGATCACGAACGAATTAAACGCCACAGCGGCCGGATCCGTTTTCTGTGCGATCGCCGATACGCCATCCGCCAGCCGGATACCGCCGAGATACTGATAAAACCACGCCGACACATCGCCGAACATGATGTGGTTACGTGATGAACCCTCATTCCAATCCTCCCAGAAAGTCGTCGCACCGCGCTTAATCCAGCAGCCATATGAGGGCTTATCGTCTTTTGTCGCCATCGCATACGCAAGGTCTGAACGTCCGGCGTCACTCAGCGCGCGAAACACATATTTTGAGCCCAAAATGCCGAAGTCGGGGAACCCCTTGGCTTGTGTTACCGAAGCAACCAGTTTGGACTCAACTTTCGCGCGTTCCGCCGAAGGCGTCAATCCTTGATGCAAGGCGCACCCCTGTGCCGTTTGACTGCCGATCGAATAAACGCCATCGCCCTTATAGAGATGTTTCGCGTATGCGTCTTTAATCGAAATCGCCAGCGCAGAATATTTTTTTTCATCCTCCGTCTTACCGAGCAATGCGGCCACACGCGACACAATCTGCGCGTCGAGGTAGTAATATCCCGTTGAAGTCACCTCGACAGGCGTTTTGCTCGTGACGGGCACCCAATCGCCCAGCCCGTGCGACACGATCCCGTCCTTCGCCCGCGACGTCATATAGTCAACGTATTTGCACATCGCATCATAGGCGTTTTCGAGCACGCGCGTGTCACCCTGATACACATAGAGCGTCCACGGAATGATCACCAGCGCACTGTCCCAAGCAGGTCCGTTGCCCCATGCATAACCCCACCCGCTTGTAGGCACGATGCCCGGCAGATTGCCGTCTTCACGCTGTTCGTCGATCAGATCGTTAATCCATTTCTCGTATGCCGCCGTATTTTGGAAGTTATACATAGCCAACTCGGATGCCAACGACGCATCGCCGGTCCAACCGTTCTTTTCGCGGTGCGGGCAGTCGGTCGGATAACCGTCGACGAAATTACTGCGGTACGACCACAGGATGGCATGCTGAAGTTTGTTGATCAGCTCATTTCCGCAGATGAAGGTTCCCGCATCAGAGAAATCGGTATGAACAACGCAGGCCTCCACAGTGGCGGAGGTAGGCGCACTCTTCAACCCGCTGATCTCCGTGTATTGAAACCCGTTATACGTAAATCGAGGCTCATACATCTGCCTTCCGCTGCCATCGCACACGAAACGGTCCGTCTGGAACCAGCCCCCCGGCAACACGCGGAACGAGGCGGGATAACGGAAATGGGCATCCGTTCCCCGCATGCTGAGACTGCCGTCATCATTCAGCTTTTCACCGTACCTGACAGTAATCACATCGCCGGCCTTCTGTCCCTTCAGTTCCAAGCGAATCCATCCGGCCATATTCTGACCGAAGTCCGCAAGCCAAACGCCCGGCTTGACCTCCCGTACCGCAATCGGCTTGAAGGTCCGCGTGACCACAGCCGGCGGCAATGCCGCAGCCGTTAGCTTTCCTGCGGGCGCAGGCACAACCTCGGCCATCACAACGTTCTTCGCCAAATCGGGTGCGTTGTCCAACGTTTTACCGATCACCTCGCCCTCGCGGATGCAATCAAAGCCAAGCGGACTCGGGACTTGACGCCATGACGCGTCCGATATGACCGTCTCATGCGTCCCATCCTCATACGCAATCTCAAGCTGCGCGATCATACGGGGGAAATCGCGCCACGGCGCGTTATCAAAGTTCCAGACCGCCACGCTGCGCACGTCGTACCAGCCATGACCCAACAGCACATTCAAACGGTTTTGCCCGCGTTTCAGCTGCTCCGTCAAATCATAGGTGGAGTAGAGCACTCGTTTATCGAATTTCGTTGGGGCAGGATCCAACACATTGCGACCGATCTTCGTGCCATTCAAGCTCGCCTCATAAAATCCCACACCCGTAATATGCAAAGTCGCCGTTTGCACTTTCCGGTTAACGGAAAAGGTTTTCTCAAAAGCGGGAGAAACGGTTTCAAGCCTACGCTCGATCTTTCCCCAAGGCTGACCATCCGGCACGCCCGCTATCGCCACGGGCTTCCAAACCTCAGACGCAAAACCATCGACCGTTTCTTTCCACCCCTTTGATGCCTGTGCGGACGCCAACCAACTCGCGTCGGTCGG
>CAZTDL010000316.1:0-5565 GCA_964612775.1 uncultured Lentisphaeraceae bacterium | reverse complement strand
ATAGATGCCCTTGATAATCCGCACATCTTCCATACCGGGTTTGTGCCAAGGTTCTCTTCTGCCCCGATGGCCAGTTTGCCTGCGCCTTGAAAAATCAGTTTACCGGAGAAACCGCTGTTGTCAGCCATGAGGCTGACGAGCTTCGAGGTCGTGGTCGATAAAACTTTAAACGTCAGGTCGGACGAACCTCTTAAGGATGAATAAATGATGAAGTCGCGCGCATTGGGCTCTCCCGCGCTGAACGAAGAGGCGCGGGTAACCGTCACCGTGCCCGCAAGTCTGGCCGCATAATTATCATTGCCATGCGTGATTACGCCACCGTCCATCACAAAATCGTTTATCGTGATGAATCCGGCCGTTTTCCATAGGATACTGCCGCCTTGGCTCAACGTCAGCCGATCACCCGCAAAGATATAGTTGGTCGTCAGATTCATATCGTACGGTG
This sequence comes from uncultured Lentisphaeraceae bacterium, assembly GCA_964612775.1. GTDB lineage: Bacteria > Verrucomicrobiota > Kiritimatiellia > RFP12 > UBA1067 > DAOPZC01. The sequence continues at coordinate 5,120 of CAZTDL010000316.1, read as the reverse complement.
TGCGCATACCGTAGCCCGCCGTTTTATAGGTGTTGCCCGCGACGGGTACAAGACGATCCGCCCAGTTGGTCCCCGTATTAAACGACGACGTCGGCGACGACGCATCTCCCGCAGTCATCGAGACTTCGGCCGCTCCCGCCGCCGCCACACACAAACACACGCTTGATATGACCCGTTTTATCATCTTTTATTCCTATAAATAACGCATCCGTATAGGCAAAAAGATTACCTTTTTCGGGGGACAATGACAAGGTTTCAGCCTGTGAAAAGTCACACGACTTTTCGTGTCATACGGAGAAGCCTTTGATACAGTTATCCTGTTATGTTGGAATGAGGAATCGGATTTAAAGGGCGAAACAGCGATTGATAACGACGGTATTTATTCTCTTAGATCACCATGACTATTCAACGTGATCCGGTTTGCGGCATGACGGTGCCGGAAAAGCCCGTTTACACTTGCCGTTACGGCGATGTGACGTACGGCTTCTGTTGCAAGCATTGCCTCGACCAGTTCAGCCGCCATCCGGATTACTATCTCAGCGGCAAACACCGCACCGTCACCCGCGCGCTGGACACAACGACGGTTTACACGTGCCCCATGCATCCCGAGGTCACGCAGGAAGAACCGGGGGACTGCCCCAAGTGCGGGATGGCGCTCGAACCTGAAGGCGTCATTGTCAGCCCAGACGAGGGAGAGGTTATCCCCGAACTTTTACTGATGAGCCGTCGTTTCTGGCTTTGTCTCGTATTGACATTGCCTGTCTTTCTTTTAGGTATGGCCACGCGTCTCGGCGTCCTGCACCCTCTGCGGCTTGAACAGATCATTGAATGCGCGTTGGCGACGCCGGTGGTGTTCTGGGGAGGATGGCCGCTTCTGGCGCGCGGCTGGCAGTCGTTGCTGACCCGCAATCTCAATATGTTCACACTGGTTGGTCTGGGTGTCCTTGTGGCTTGGACCACCAGCGCAATCGCGCTGGTGGCACCTCAACTCTTCCCGATGATGACGCATCATGACGGCGGAGTCCCTGTGTATTTCGAGGCGGCAGCGGTCATCACCACACTCGTGCTGTTGGGCCAAATGCTTGAGATCCGGGCGCGTGCCCATACGAATGCATCGATCCGGTTGCTGATGGGCCTGTCACCGAAAACGGCCCGCATCGTGCGTATCGATGGCGTTGAGGAAGATCTGCCGCTGAATGAAATATTCGTGGGTGACCAATTGCGCGTCCGGCCGGGCGAAAAGATCCCGGTGGATGGCGAAGTGCTCGAGGGATTAAGCAGTGTCGATGAATCCATGGTGACCGGAGAATCGCTGCCGATTGAAAAAGAAAAGGGGGCTCTTCTCATCGGCGCAACGCTCAACGGCAACGGAACACTGCTGATGAAGGCGTGCAAGGTCGGCACAGATACCCTGCTTTCGCACATCGTGAAACGTGTCGCGGAAGCCCAACGTTCGCGCGCGCCGATCCAGCGGGCGGCGGATAAAGCGGCCGGGGGGTTTGTTCCCGCCGTGATCGCGGTTGCGATCATAACCTTCTGCCTCTGGTTGCTTTTGGGGCCCGAGCCTCGACTCGCCTATGCGATCGTGAACGCCATATCGGTGCTCATCATCGCCTGTCCGTGTGCCCTCGGTCTTGCCACTCCGGTCTCTGTGATGGTGGGTGTCGGGCGCGGCGCGACCGTCGGCGTATTAATTAGAAACGCCGAAGCGTTGGAACTCATGGCGCGTGTTGACACGCTGGTTATCGACAAGACCGGCACGCTCACCGAAGGACGCCCGCGTTTGATGGCGGTCACCGCCTTGGACGGTATCGATAAACGTTCCGTTCTGCATTTTGCAGCCTCCCTAGAGCGCGCCAGCGAACATCCGTTGGCCGAAGCGATCATACGAGGCGCGGTCGCGCAGGAAATTAGCCTGTCGAAGGTTGAACAGTTCCGTTCTTATACGGGACAAGGCGTGATCGGGCTGGTGGATGGACATGAGGTCGTATTGGGCAATGTCCGCATGCTGGAACGATTTGATATCGCGGGCGGAGTGCTGACACACGAAGCGGACCTTCTGCGTCAGGAAGGCCAAACCGTCGTCTTTGTTGCCCTTGATGGTCGAACGACCGGCTTGATCGGCGTGGCTGATCCGGTCAAAAACTCGGCGGAGGCCGTCATCACGGCGCTGCATCAGACCGGTGTCCGCGTAGTCATGCTCACCGGTGGTCACCGCGTCACCGCCGAGGCGGTCGCACGACGCTTGGGAATCGATGAGGTGAGGTCCGGCGTATTGCCAGGAGACAAAGCGGAAGAGGTCAAGCGTCTGCAAGCGGAAGGACATATCGTGGCGATGGCGGGCGACGGAATCAATGATGCGCCCGCGTTGGCGCAAGCGCAGGTGGGCATCGCCATGGGCACGGGAACGGATGTGGCGATGGAAAGCGCGGGGATAACACTCGTTAAGGGGGATCTGAACGGGATTCTCCGCGCACGCCGCCTGAGCCGAGCGACACTCCGCAATATCCGGCAGAACCTTCTTTTCGCGTTCATCTACAATGCGGCGGGTATTCCCGTGGCGGCGGGTGCCCTCTATCCTTTTTTCGGTCTGCTGCTCTCACCGATGTTTGCGGCGGCGGCCATGAGTTTCAGTTCTGTCTCCGTGATCACAAACGCGCTGCGGCTGCGGCAGGTCAAGTTATAAAAGGGGCGCCAACGACAGCAGATCTTGCCATGCCGCGAAAAGGCATCCGCCGCGTGTCGCTTAGAGCTCGGTCACGTTTTGGTCGCAAGGCGTGATGATTTCCATGCCCTGCGGCGTGACGAGATAGGTATCTTCAACCCCTACCGCACCCGTACCGGGAATCACGAACTTGGGTTCCAACGCAATGCACATGCCCGCCTGCAAAACCTCTTTGGCACGCACACCCAACACCGGTTGCTCATTGATGACAAGCCCCGTGCCGTGCCCGATAAACTTCGCCTTCTGCGATAACCCCATGAAGTAATCGGCAAGCCCCGCCTGCGCCGCCATCTTCAGCCCAAGCCCGTAAAGATCCTCACAACATGCGCCGGGAACGCCCGCCGCGGTGACGGCATGACAAATATCGATCGAGACCTGGTGCGCGTCCGACGCCTTTTGCGCCAGCTTGCCGATCGAGAACGTCCGCGTGCAATCGGTCAGATACCCGTAGAAATTGCCCGCGATATCCACCATCACCGCCATGCCTTGTTCAAGTACGGTACCGCTTTGGCCGACGGGAAACGACGGACTTAACCCCGCACCGCCGAGTCCAAAGTCGTACGGCGAGGGCGCACCGCCGTTATCGCCGGCCAAGATCGTACCCATGAAGCCTTCCATGCTTTCACCCGCAACACGGAAAAGGCCAAGTCCACCGGCTTGAAGCATCAATCGAAACATCTCGATCGACCACGCCTGATCCGTCATTCCAGGCTCATACACGGAGGCATAACGCGCGATGACGTCGACATGACGACTGCCGGTCTTTTTCAAAAGTCGCTGCTCATAGGGCGTCTTGATCATGCGGACCTGACGCATCAGACCCGAACCGTTTTCGACTTTTGCCGTTCCGAAGACCGCCGCATAACGCACCCAATCGCTATGGGACAGGTCGTCGCTCTCTATCAAAACGCACCCCGGCAACGCCACCCCCGCCGCGCGCAAATAGTCCGGGATCTGTTCAGGCTTACGGATCTCAATCACGTTCTGCCCCTTCAGCCCGCAGGGACGACGCACAAAGAACCACGGCATTCCCTCGGCGGGAATATAAATGAATCCCATAAAGATACGGCCGGACAGGTAAAAACGGTTGACGTTGGTGCCCACCAACAACCCGTCCGCCCCGTTTTGCCGTATGCCTGCTTGCAGACGTTCGCAGCGTTTTCTCAAATCGTCGATCAGGTCAGAATGATATCCGGTAAACATGGGCGTTACTATAACGAATCCGGTGAACGGCTGTAAAGTCCATGCCTTATCAACAGGTTATCACCTTACATACAACACAGGTTATAAACAGGTGATAATAACTCTGTTGTTAAGTCATAACTATTTGTCATGCAATACTCTGTCTTTTATCACAAGTTGTTGATATCTTGTGCTTGTCGATAACCCCCGAGTTGCTGCATACTATCTGCACTTGGTTATCAACAGGATTTTGTCACGCGATATGGCACAACTTTCCATAGCATTCTGCAAGCTGCTTTCCAAAGCACGGCGCGAAAAGGGCATGACCCAGAGCGCCTTAGCCGAGACCGTAGGTTGTAAGCAATCGGCCATCAGCATGCTTGAGTCCGGACAGTCCGCAAAAATCGCGCAGGAGACGGTCGACAAGATCGCATCTTTACTGGGAGTCCCTTTCGATCCGACGCCGGCTGATCTTCGCCCCCCCTCCCCCGTACCGGACCTTCAACACGCCCATGCGTTCTGTCCCAACGCGCGTTGTTACTCAAATGTGCCGTATGTGGTCGATGGGGACCTGATCTTCTGGCCGCGTCCGCAACCCGTCGCAGCAGGCGGCACGCACTGCGCGATCTGCGGCGAACTGCTCGAACGGCGTTGCCCCCACTGCGGTGCGGCGCTCACCGCAGGCGCTTGTTGTCCCATCTGCGGCGGCACGCGGATCACCAACACGCTACCGCCCGACATCGATCATGCGGCATGGGCGGAGCAACGCCGCCGTGAAATCGCGGAGTGGCGTTCGCTGCTTTCGTAATCAAAGCGTGCTATGCAAAAGAAACTCTTGATCGTTACGGATGGCAAGGCGGGACACGAAAACCAGTCAAAAGCGTTTTGTTCCGCGCTGGGGTACGATTTCGACTGCGTCAAGACCTCCTATCGGACGCCGTTCCATAAGGCGCTTTCTTATCTGATCGACCGTCTGGGCCTCGTATGGGATTATCCGTTCAAGATCGAGCAAACCGACGGCTACTACGCGGCGGTGGTTTGTACCGGCTCGACCGCCTTTTATCCCGGCAAAATCGCGGCACGACGGCGCGGTATCCCCGTTGCGGCGATTCTCTATCCCCGCGGCTACAAAAAATTGAACGTCGACTGCATTCTTGCGCCCGTGTTCGACCGGCCGGTCCGCTACCCGAATATTGTGCCGATCCCCGTCAAC
>CAZTDL010000315.1:0-5567 GCA_964612775.1 uncultured Lentisphaeraceae bacterium | reverse complement strand
CGCATGCTGATACTACTACATATGGGGGCTACCCACACAAAACCCGGAAGCGGCAACATTATTGGGATTGCGAGGGCCTTGGTTGGTTGGGTGCGATTTTAATTCGTTGAAGGTCAGGCGGCAGAGCGGAGGTGTGCGAGGATGGCACTGATGCGGATGGCATTTTTGTGCCGCCAGTGCATGCCCGCCTGCTTGCAGCGTCTTACGACAAGGATTCTGGCCGCAGCCTCGACATGGCCGGAGGCGATGAAGTAGCCGTTTTTTCGCAGCCATCCGTAGTTCATATTTTGCTTTCGTTTTCTGAGGTAGTCCAGTGCCTTGTCAGCAATCGTTAAGGCGGCAAGCGCGGCGGGATATCTGGTTTCGAGGCGTTTGATAACGGCGGTGGCTCCGATTCGGAAAAGAAGACCCTTCAGGAAGCGATATTCCTTTTGCATAGCCTCATCGGCGAGGCCGAGATTTTCGCAACACGTATGCATGTGCTCACAAGCGTGGATGAAGTCATTGGTGAAGACGGCGTCGCGGAATGCGTCGCGCAGCGCCTTTTCGAGGGCCTCCTCTCCATCCGCAACGCATTGCATCCGCGCCACCGTTCCGCATCCCCTTGCCACGCCGAGTTTTCTAACAAGTCCTGTGACTTCGGCGATCTCCGCTCCGGAGACGGCGTAGGAAAAGGATTTTTTAAATGGCGATGGGCGGCCGTGCTTGTCGAGCCACTCATATTCGCCGAACACGGCCACCCGTATCTGCCGGGTGCCAGCCTCGCCATTTTTGCCCTTGCTTTCAGCCGTGTCCTTCTTCGTACAGGGTGCGCCCGTCCCATCCAACATACAGAAAAGGGTGCGCGCAATGTTCGTCTCTCCGTCTTTCGGCGTGCGCTTGGGGTAAGAGCGCACGTCCGGCATCGCGTGTTCCAGCTCCTGCAAGCATTGTTCCCCATAGGCGAGCGCCATTGCCCTGACTTTAGAGACGGAGATGTGTATGCCAGTCAGACGGCTGACCATGCCACGCCCCTCCACGAACGATCCGCACAGAGCGGCGCAGCGCACGATCCGATCACGTGCGGCCGCAGTGCTTCTGGCCGTGATGCCGAGGGCTTTGAGAAACGCCACGGCGCCGGCCTTGCGGATGTAGGCAAACCGGACGGGAATCCAACCAAAACACGTCAGGATTTGCCGTGTGCGGTATCCGTGGGCTTTTGCCGTCTGCCGGCCTCCAAGGCACGAAAGCACCGCTGCGAGCAGCACGCGCATATCGCAGACCGCCGCATCCGCGAGTTTTACGTCCAACTCCTTGAGCGCAACTGGAAAACCCTCCGTGTCGACCGGCCCAGTCTCGACGGCGCGTAAAACGGCCTCGATATTTACCAGCGCCGGACGTGGCAGCCGCCGATTTAGGCGTTTTTTTTACCGTCGTCGGCCAGTGAGCGTTCCGTCATCAGCGCCCGGTATTCCCGTTCCAACGCCCGATAGCGGGCGCCGGCGCGAGCCAACCGCTCTACGACCGCATTCACGTTCCTCGGAATGCGTTTCCATTTGCGCTTCCCGTCTGACCCACGGTATTGGAAGGTGAAGTATTCCGGCGAGGTGCGGATGCTGCCGTCCCGGCGTCGGACGCGGTTGTGTTTAGTCATGAGCGTGCCATCGAGCATCGCCGGGATTTCATCAATTTGTTTCCTGATCGCATCGATGCGCGCCTCTTTTTTCTGCATTTCTTCCAATGACATTAGGTGTCCTCCTATTAAGGACACCTATTAAACCAAAAAAACAACATAATGCAACCAAAAATTATGACTTTCGCTCGCTGGACCGCCACGCCCCTTCAACCAAATAAAATTACACCCAATCAATCCACACGGCTTATTCATTCTTTCCCCCAAAGCGGCATTGTTTCGATGTGACGAGCAGAAAGCCGCGGCGTTGATTGTTTTTCCGCATATCGGCATAGAAGTCCGTCATTGTGCACCATTTCCGTGTTGCAACACGCGCGCGCCACTCGACGAAGAGGCTGACGGCGAGACGCCGGAACATACCCAGCACCCATACGGCATTCGGTGTCCGCACCCGGCAGGCATCCTCGCCGGCGCTGACGTCCAACCGCTGATGCAGTCCGTTTTCAATACCCCAGTAGTTCCTTCGACTGGCCAGCCACGACGCAGCCGGCAACTCCGGCTCTGTCCGGCTGGTCAGCAGCCAAACCGTTTCCCGCTTGCGTCCGCTGGTCTGCTGGTCCACTCGCGCCGCCTGCGCCGCAAAGGGAAAACAGACCTGCTCTGACGTCACCGGGCATGTTTCGATCGCCCGGAATTCGTTGCGCCCCTTGTTCTGTTCCTTCGTCCACGCCACCCGCTCCAAGCCCGGTCGAGGGGGAAAAACCCGCCGGAGTGGCGGGTAGCATTTGCCGTAGGCGCTGTTTTAATCCCTTTTGGTTATCTTTGACGGTAAACAGATAATCGCCTCCATGCTCCATCACCAAGTCCCGCGCCGTTTCCATCTGCGTATGCAACGCGTCCAAGCCGACCAAGCGGCCTATTATATCCACTTTTTTGAACAGCTCCCGCGCCACGGGGATTTCATTGGTCTTTTCGCTCACTGGAAGGCTTCCTAAATAATGCAGGCTTCCCGCCGTCACCGCCGTCAGGATTTGCTGACCACGGCTTCGCTTGGCTTCCTTGCCATCGATCGCCACAATGTCCTGTTTCGGCGTCGGCCCGCGCACCTGTTCCTGGAACCGCAGGATCGCCGCTTCCACATCACTTCCATTCACATGCGCCAACAGCCGGCTGAATGTCGGCTGGCTTGGTGCCGGATATTCCCTGGCCGCATTCCGCCGGATACCCAGCATCCGCCGCTGCGCCTTCGTCAACCCCTGCGCAAACAACGCGATATCCTTCTGCCCGCGTCCGGCCCCGCACAGGCTCGCCAACGCCACAATCGCCAGCAAGCTCCACAAGGGATACCGCCCAATCCATTTCCGATGGTCCGTGGTTCCTTTGAAATGCTGTACAAAGGAACGTAATTCAGGCCCATGCAGAGTACATCTCGGCCGCGCCTTTTCCTCCACCATCGCCAACGCCGGCTTCAACTGCTCCGCTTGCAGACTTCGCCGAGCATGCTTTGCCAATTCCCTCGCAAACAACTGCTTCGGACGTCCGTGTTTTTCGTAATACTCCCGGGCGCAACGGCCCCAGCCCTTCGTCTCCCCGAGTTCCGTCCAGCCCCCGGCCCGGTACACAACCCCGGTGTGAATCTGCGGATCCACAAACGTCTCCACCAGCAAAACCGGATGCCCGTACTGCGCCAGCCAGTCCTCCGAAAGACGGGCCAGCGTCAGCTTCATCACCCGCGTCCCCAAGTTCGCAAACCCCTTCTCCGGAAGAAGTAGAAACCTCGCATTATTCACCACCAGGCTCAACCGCTTCCGGCGCTGTTCCACCGTCCACCCAATATACTCATCCCGCCCCTTCAGGTGTTTGCAGGCCGCGCAAAACACCAGCACCGCCAACCACCCTCCATTCGGCGTGACCGCCACATACCATTGCCGCTCTCCCACGGCCTTGAGCCCGCCCAGATAATGATGCTTCTCCAGCAGGCGCTGCGCTCGAACCAACTCCTCTTTACGTAACGGCCGCACATAAATGGTCTCCAATAACTTCTGTTGTTTCGCTGTCGGCTCTCGATAGTTTAGGGTTTTCATGCCGCTGAATTTATTAAAATCTCAATCGCGTGTCCAGTCTTTTCTTTCAACCCTCTTCCTGTCATACACTTGCGGATATACAGGAATTTGCCCTGTTCGACGATAGGACGACTTCACATTTTTCTTAACCAACTGGGATTCTTGACAGTTACGATAGAAAAGGCTTTGCGAGCCCCTTTTGCTCTCATGTTGTCGTAAAAATCCCTGAGTGTCGCCTGGCGTGTTCCCGGCCCGCGCTGAATCCAATATACCGCAAAGCTATTGGCCGCCCGACGGAAGAGCGCCAGATTCCATGCCGCTGTCGGGTGCCGTACTCGGCTTTTATCTTCCAGTGCGCTGACATCCAAGCGATGATGCAACCCGCTTTCGATCCCCCAGTAATCCCGGTCGGCTTTTTGCAACACCTGCGCACTCCAGGACAAACAAGAATGGCTGGTGATCAGAAATTCATCCTCCAGTTTATCGCTTTTCTTATCTGGGCGATCCGACGCCCGCAGCACGTGCGCCGCTTGGGCGGACGCCGGGAAACCCACTTGTTCCGGCGTCACATCAAAGCGCAACAAATGGCGCGCTTCCACACGGCCTTTGTTCAATTCCACCACATCCACGCGGTCTGCCGCTGTGGGCGGAGGGGGAAAAAGGCCGCAGGCCTTCGGCCTGCAGCTTGGACAAAGTGCGCCGGAGCGTCTTCGCGTTTCCTTTGACCGTCAACACATAATCGCCGCCTTTTTCCTGAACTATTTGCCGCGCTGTTTCGGCGTTCGTATGTAAGGCATCAAGGATCGCCGTTTGTTTTTCCAAGTCTAACCGCCCGATCAAGGTCCGTGCCGCCGTAATTTCGTTTGTCCCTTCCGGCACCCGTTCACTGCCCAACCACCGTCCGCTCTTAACCGCATAGGCATTGACGAGTTCTGTGCCTTGGCTTGAGCGGTTATCCTTCCCGTCGATCGCCACGAGCGTGTCGTCACGTGGGCGCTTGCCCAACACACGATCCTGCCAACCCAACAACGCCCGTTCCAGCGCTCCGGGATCGGTCATACTCAACACCCGAAAAAAGGTCGTCTCTTTCGGTGATTGACGACGCCGTGGTCGGCCCCACTTCTTAAACTTCAACGACTCCAATTGCTTTGGACTTAGGGTCGAGGCAAAGGCTGCCAAATCTCGTGGGCCAAGCATTGCGCCGCACAGCGTCGCACAGGCGATTATGGACATCAGCCCCGATAATGAATAATAGCCTTCCCGACCGCGAAAATCACTTATCTGCCCAAAATGCTGCTCCATCGCGCGGAGTTCCTCCACGCTCTGCGTGCAACAAGCCCGCCGCGCTGATTCGATCTGCCCATATGCCGGTGGCAAGACCGCGCGCCGCAACAACTGGCAGGCCCCATTCCGAAGCTCTCGAACCCAGAGCTGTTTCGGACGCTCATGCTTTTGGTAGAAATCCTGTCGCGCTCGGCGCCAGCCCTGAGTCTGTCCCAGCAATGTCCAGCCGCTGACTTTATAGCTCGTGCCGCGGAACAACTGGCTATCTACAAAACTCTCCACGATCAGTATCGGATGACCATACTCGGCCACCCAATCAGAAGACAACCGACCTTGGCACAGTTTCATCACCTTGCTGGCAAGGTTCGGATAATGCGCGCCCTCCAGCACCAGATACCGGCTGTTGTTGGCTACCAGACCAAGTCGTTGCCTCCGCTGGGCATCCGTCCACCCAATCCATTCGTCGCGCCCTTTCAGATGGAATGCCGCCGCACTCCATGCCTGCAATGCCAACCATTGCCCTTGATACTCGGCCACATAGCGCAAGCGCTCTACAACCAACTCGGCGCTGTGCAGATAATGCTCCTTAATTATTAGTGCGTCGAACC
>CAZTDL010000314.1:0-5570 GCA_964612775.1 uncultured Lentisphaeraceae bacterium | reverse complement strand
AACTTTTGTCTCGATCATACACAACCACAGCGGCAGTCAGTGAAACGGGGATGCGTCCATCGCCGTCCCGAGCCGATATATTGAATTGCGTTTCTTTGAACTCATCAGTAACATGGTTGCGGTTAAATCACTTTAACGGAGCAACGGAGTTAATTATGGCTAGAATATTGATAGTTGACGACGATCTTCGCATTCCGATCATGCTCAAGGAACTTCTGAAAATGGAAGGTTACGAGAGTGTCTCAGTTGCGGATGGACGACAGGCTCTCGAACTGATCAAAGGCGAGCCTTTTGATTTGATTATCACGGATTTACGTATGCCTCAGATGGACGGCATGGAGTTTCTGCGCGAAGTTAAGGCGAACAAGCCCGCTGTGCCGGTGATCATGATAACGGCTTACGCTTCTGACATAACCGCTGTCGAATCGGTTCAGCTCGGTGTGTTTGACTATATTGCGAAGCCGTTTAAAGTGGAGGCCCTGTTGGACGCCATCGAACGCGGACTGGCCGCAGGCAAGGACAAATCACGTGCGACGGAAAAATATTCCGGGAATCATGGCGCAATCAAGCAGCACCTTGCCAAGCTGACCGCAACAGCGGATACGGGGTGTACCTGATACGTGTGGAATGGGCGGCACAGGCTGTGCGCCCGTGCCGCAGGTGCTCTTTTGTTTCGGAACGTAGCGGCTGATCGATTCGTTAGCGCATAACGTTTATTTTCAATATGACGGTAATCTGACACGTGTGAATTTCAATCGCTCTGGAAGGAAGTAAATATGGCCAGGATTTTGATTGTGGATGACGATCCAAGCATAGCGATGAGGCTTCGTCAGTTTTTAAAAATCAATGGGCACGACGGTGTCTTTTCGGAAAGTGTTCTGCATGCGCTCGACTTGGTGAAGCAAAGCGTTTTCGACTTGGTGATCACCGATCTGCGCATGCCCTACATGAATGGCATGGAAGTGCTTCGGGAGGTAAAGAAAAGAAAGTCGTCTGTTCCTGTCATCATGGTCACCGCTTACGCTTCCGCAAAAACCGCAATCGAAGCCGTGAAGCTTGGCGTGTTCGACTACATAGAAAAGCCATTCAAGGTCGATGAATTGATGATTTGTATTGAACGTGCGCTAATGGCGGACAGCGATAAAACGCGTGCGACGGATGGGTATACGGGAAATAATCCGGCGGTGAAGGAATAATTTAATCTGATCGCCGCAAACGTTTCAAGGCATGGAGGCGGCAGATAGATCGCGCAGGTTGATCATCTGTGCCGGTTTGTCTCGTCGGCGGTGCCCTTTACGGGGCATCGTTGGAACGCTAAATGAAAAAACGGCAGTCGTCGGATTTTCCGATGACTGCCGTTTCATAAAGTGGCTCCGGCGGCAGGATTCGAACCTGCGACCAATTGGTTAACAGCCAACTGCGCTACCACTGCGCTACGCCGGAATAAGGCATCTGTTTCGCATGTTCCCTAGTGGAACAAAAGTGGCGTAAAATTTACTTCATCCGGCGTCACTTGTCAATGCGCAAAATGAAAAGTTATTGAAGTTTTATTCGTGATGCCGAACCGTTTCGCTATGGCTGTCTAAACAAAACGACGGTTTCGCTTACCGTATGAGCGGTGGCGAACCCGTCGGAATATTCTGTATGAGCGTGGCCGTTTATTTGACGTCGTCCGCATCGCCCTTGTTTTTCTTGCCCTTGCCTTTTTTCTTGGCGGGGACTTTTCCCTGCTCTTTGGCCAATTCCCGCATCTTGGCTTTGAACGCTTCAGGATCTTTTTCCTTCAGCGCAACGAGCTCTTTGTAGAGCGCTTCGTCTTTCGCTTTGATGTTCTCCAGCCGCTTGTTCATCATCTCTTCAGCTTCGGCTTTCGCCAACTCGTGCATCTTGGCTTTAAATGCCTTGGGATCTTTTTCCTTCAAGGCGATCAGCTCCTTGTATAGAGCCTCGTCTTTCGCTTTGATGCGTTCCAAGCGCTTGTTCATCATCTCTTCGGCATCGGCTTTGATCAATTTTGCGTGTTTTCCCTTTTCCGCCTGTACTTTTGCGTTCTCACCGCCCGCCGTGACGGCCTGTTCTTCTGCCATCACCGATATGCCCATCGACACCACCATCGCGCATACCAACATGATTGGACTCTTCATATGTCTCTCCTCGTTGTTTGATTTAGACCTGCTCTGGGTCCGTGTTCTGCATAAACGAGACGTTTCTTCTTTTATTGCCGCAGTGTATGTGAAACAACAATTGCAATATTTTGAACGCGCGTACGTATCCCGACTGCTACACTTACGGCATGACAAAAATCAATTCGGGGCGTTTACAAGATCTTTTGTCTTTTGCGTTGCTGATGACAACGTTTGCCGTAAACGCCAATATAGAGCTGAGATGGTCTGAGCCGTTTCGACTGCCGCCTGCGGAACAGGGCCGGCCCAATCCGGGCGTTGCTCGTCCCTATTGCGGTGAGCACAACGGCATGATGCTTTTGGCGGGTGGTTCAAACTTCCCAGACACGCCGTTGGCGGACGGCGGAAAGAAAAGTTATCATGCCACCATTTATGGCGCAACCGTTGGAACAAACGTCTGGCGTGTCGTCGGCGAATTGTCCGAACCGATGGGGGAAGGCGTTGCCGTTTCTACGTCTCAAGGTGTCGTCTGTATCGGAGGCGTGACGGGTGCGTCTGGCGAATCGGTTACGGACAAGGCGTTTCTGATGACGTGGGATGCTGCGTCGATGAAAGTTCGTTGCATGCCGTTGCCGGCTTTTCCCTATCCGGTAAAGATGCCTGCCGCAGCGGCTCGCGAAAACCGTGTCTACGTGGTTGGCGGCATGCGGGGCAACCTTGCTGAATCAGATGTGTGGATGCTTGATCTTAATGCCGTCACGAACAAGGGGTGGCAAGCGCTTACACCCTTGCCCGTGAAGCGGGAGCAACCGGTCGCGGCGATCCAAAACACGTCGTACCAACGTACCGCCTTGTTTGTGATCGGCGGAATGGCCTCAAGCGAGGATGGTCTGCAGACGGCATTAGAGGACGGCTATGCGTATGATTTGGCACAGGGAATGCAAGGCAAGTGGTGTCCTATCGCCCCCGCAAAAATAAAGGGCAGCGATACGATTTGGCCGATGATTGGCGCTTCCGCGCTTGCGACGGGTGATCAGCACGTTCTGTGTTTGGGCGGGTCTAACCGTGAGGTCTGGAATGATCAGATCAAACATAACGCCACACTGACCGGCGAAGCGCTTGCCTCGTTTAGGGACGAGTATTTTCGGCGTCCGTTCGAGGCGTTTAAGTTTTGCCGGCGTATCTTGGTTTACCATACCGTCACAGACCGTTGGTTTGAGCTTGGCGAGTTGCCGTTTCTGCCGCGGTGCGGTGCGGCTGTTACGCGATTGTCGGATGGGAGCGTACTTGTGGCGAGCGGCGAGATCGGTCCCGGCGTACGTACACCGGACTGTTCGGTGGGAACTTTTTCCACAAGTAAAGCGTTCCATCCATTGAATGCCGCAGTCATCGCCCTGTACTTTATCGGCATGGCTTTTCTGGGTTTTTATTTCATGCGGCGAAATAAAAATTCGGATGACTTCTTCAGGGGGGGGGCGGCCGGTTGCCTTGGTGGGCTGTGAGCATCAGCCTGTATGCCACGATGTTCAGTTCCATTACCTTTATTTCCGTACCTGCGCTCAGTTACATCTCCGATTGCCGATATTATGTGATCGCTGTCGGCATCATTGTTCTTGCGCCGGTTGTGACGCGGTATTATCTTCCCTTTTTCCGACGGTTGAATTTAACCAGCGCTTATGAATATCTTGAGATTCGGTTCAACCTTCCTTGCCGCTTGTTTGCGAGCGGTGCCTTTACGCTCTTTATGATTACACGGACAGCGATCATGACGTATCTTCCGTCTATTGCTTTATCGGCTGTCATCGACATCGACGTGAATGTGGCCATTATTCTTGTGACGGTGGTCACCATCCTCTATTGCGCGATCGGCGGCATCGAGGCGGTGATCTGGAGTGATGTGATCCAGAGCATGGTTATGATTTGCGGAACATTTCTGATCGTCGTCTTACTCATCGGTCATACGGATGGAGGTTTTGCGGGATTCATCGAGATCGGGCGACAAGCCGAGAAGTTCCGTTTGCTTGATTTCACGTTTGACCTCAAAGCACCCGTTTTCTGGGTGGTTCTTGTCGGTGGCCTTGTTGCGAATCTTTCTTCGTACACCAGCGACCAGTGTGTCGTGCAGCGGTATATGACCACCCAAAACGAAAAAGCAGCCGCGAAGAGTATTCTGTTTAACAGCGTTTTGTCATTTCTGAACTGTGGCCTTTTCTTCGTGATTGGCGTGGCGCTGTTCACGTATTACTATTCGCATCCGGAAATGTTGGATGTGACAATGCCGAAAAACGATTCTGTTTTCCCCATCTATATCGCATCCGGTCTGCCGATCGGGATTTCGGGACTTATGCTGGCGGCGATTACAGCCGCCACGATGTCGACTCTTTCTTCGAACCTCAATTCGTCCGCAACAGCCGTAACCACAGACTTCTACGTGCGGTTATTCGGGAATGTGAGTGAGAAACGAAAAATGCGTTGCGGTCAGGTAATGACCGTTTTGAGTGGTGTATTGGGGGGCGCTTTCGCGCTGGTACTTGCGAATATGCAGATTTATTCGATTTACGATCAATTTCAGCGTTTTCTCGGGGTGTTGACCGGCGGGTTGGCGTGCCTGTTTTTTATGGGCATTTTTATGAAGCGTGTGAATGGCACGGGTGCGATTATCGGACTGATTGCGAATTATGGAGTCTGTATTGCGCTTGATCAACTCAATCTTCCTTGGAAACCGCACCTGTTGCTGTTCGGGGCGCTTGGACTTGTGACCTGTTTGGCCGTGGCTTTCGTAACGAGTTTGCTGTTCCCGAATGACCGCAAAAACCTGAAGGGGCTTTGTTGGGCGGATCGGGAAGCGGTCTGAGAGTTTATTATGAAAGGATGATGAGAATGAGTGTCATATTGAAGGGTTGTGAGTTTCAGGGAATGGCTGGCGCGTATGCGGCGCTTTTCACGCCATTCACGAAGGACAACAAGGTTAACGTCGATACGCTTGAAAGGATGGTGGCGTTTCACCTTTCTCAAGGCTTACGCGGTTTTTATTTGACGGGTTCGACGGGCGAGGGTTTCCTGATGAGCGAAGCCGAGCGGAAGCTGGTGGTCGAAACGGTGGTGAGGGTCAACCGCGGCCGCGGCAAGGTGATTGCGCATGTGGGTTGTGTCGCGACGGATGACGCTGTCCTGCTGGCCAAGCACGCGGCTGCCTGCGGTGTGGACTGGATTTCTTCGGTCGGCCCGGTTTATTTCGGACAGTCGTTTGAGGGCGCATTCCGTCACTACCGGAGAATCGCAGAAGCGACGGATGTTCCCTTTATGGTTTATTCGATTGGTCAGGCTCTTGTTCCTGAGCGAGATGCGCGTTTATTTGATATCAAAAACATCAAGGGCATCAAATATACCGGCAGGGACTATTACAGCGCACAACTCATGAAGCGCATGATTGATAAAGAGGAGATC
>CAZTDL010000313.1:0-5592 GCA_964612775.1 uncultured Lentisphaeraceae bacterium | reverse complement strand
ACCTCTATGATCTCTATATGCAAACCTACACCTACGGAGCCCACATTCACTCCGACAGTTGGGGCGGCGATGCCTATGGTGCTTATACCAGTCACAGCCGATCAACGGATCTCTTCGCTTGGGATCATCCTGACCATCTCGCGATCTTTTCCAGTGGTAATGCCGGTTTCGATAATAACGGAAACGGCGTGGTCGATTTCGGCTCAGTCGGATCACCCGCTACCGCCAAAAACGTGCTGACCGTAGGTGCCGCAGAGAGTGATCGGCCAACCGGCAGCGGAGGTTATTCCTCTTATAAATGGGGTAGCCTTTGGCCGGTAAATTTTCCCGCCGCGCCGATCCGAACAGATTACGTCTCATACAGTGCGGCAACAGTCCCTTATTACCAAGGAATGGCGGCATTCTCCAGCCGCGGGCCCACCGCTGACGGCCGCATTAAGCCGGATGTTATTGCGCCTGGGACGGATATCATCTCCACCCGTTCATCTTTTACCAGCGGTAACATTCTGTGGGGCTTATATACCGCCAATTCGCAATACTGTTTCAGCGGTGGCACAAGCATGTCCACACCTCTGGTCGCGGGTACCGCCCTCCTCATGCGCCAATACGCCGTGGAGCGTGCCGGAATCACGAATCCCTCCGCCGCGCTGATCAAGGCTATGCTCATCGGCGGTGCCCGTTCGTTGGTCCCCGGCCAATACGGCACCAACACCTATCAGGAAATTCCCTGCACCTCGCCAAACAACGTGGAGGGCTGGGGTCAGCCGGATATTGAAAACACCGTTCATCCCTCTGGCCGCATGGTCCGCCTCTACGACAGGATCTGCCCCGACGTCGGCATAACAAACACCTTCGAGATTCTGGTCGCTTCAAGCAATGCGGCTCTGGATGTCGCCTTGGCCTGGATCGATTATCCCGCAACAGCTGGCACAACGATCACCCTTGTGAACGATCTGGATTTACTGGTGATTGCACCCGATGGAACACCTCATTTCCCGAACAGCGGGACGTCGCGTGACACCGTAAATACAGTCGAAACATTTCATCTGCGCACACCACAACCCGGTCTTTATCAAATTAAAGTCATCGGTGCCACCATACCTTATTCGGGTGGAGCGGCCGCTCTTTATGTTCGTGGGGCTTTCGATGCCGCCCCCGTCTGCGTCCATACACCGCTGGCGGCCCAAAATGCGGGCATCATCCCCTATCCGGTTGACTTCCACATTCAGTCGCTCTATCCTCTGACCAACGGGGAAAGCCGCCTGTTCTGGACCACCGGCACCGCCGACAGTCCGACCGATTCATGGCAATCTGTCACCGCGCATTGGATAACGAACTCGCTCTACCGAACCGAGATTCCCGCGCAACCCTCTTCCACCTACGTCCATTACTATCTCCAAGCCGATGATGGCATATATCACATTCGGCTTCCGCAAAATGCGCCGACCGCCACATTCTCCTTCTACGTGAACGTATCCGTTGAGCTGGTGGTCGACGGTGACCCCGCCCGTTACGGCACGGTCATTCCCGCCTATGGCACCAATACCCAAATTACGCATGTGCCATTCGAGATTTCAGCCCCTTCGTATATCACCGTCGTTTCAGGCATACGCCGCGTTTGCGCGGGGTGGTCAGGTACTGGAGATATACCGCAGGGTTCATCGAACACCGCCACCTTGGTCATTCAGCAGGCCAGTTCCCTGACTTGGCGCTGGGCGACCGAATACGCCCTAACCAGCCTTTACCGCTTAGCCAACACGGGGCAGACTTTCAGCCAATCGCAGATCTGGTACCCCGAGGGGGCATCGGCTTCCACCGAAACCGCCATAGAATTCGGCTTTGTCGGTACCACCCCCTACGCCTTCTGCGGCTGGTACGTGGATGGCGAACGTTGGCCCAACGCCACGGCATCGGCCCCCAACCCCGCCACGGGTATCATCATGAGCGGCCCGCGGATTGCCCAAGGCGACTATCTCCCATTCTGGCAGGACACCGACAGCAACGGCCTCAGCGACTGGTGGGAAACACGCTATTTCGGCACAGCAACCAATGCGAACGCATCCGCCAGTGAAGACACTGACGGCGATAACTGGACTAACCTCGCAGAGTTTCTCGACAATTCCGATCCGAACAATGCGGCCAGCGTCCCCACGCCGCCAACAATCGCCGTCACCCCGCTCGATACCTTCCAAACCAACCGTTCACCTTGGACTGTCCAAGCGATCATTTCTGATAATATGACCGTTGAGGTAGCCTATCTCATCTGGCGTGAGAAAAACGACGAGTCATGGCATACCAATATGCTCACCAAAGTCGAAGGCGACATCTACCGAGGGACACTGGCCCCCCCCTCCCATGGTGCCAAGCGGGTTGATTATTACGTGTATGCCAGTGATCTAATCAGTTATTATTTCCCCGAATATGGTTCCGTAAGTCCGATTTATAGCGTGATCGGCGACTATGCCACACCTTGGCTCGAAGCGACACCCGAAGATTTCGCCACCGTCAATCTCAGCGAAACCGCCACGAACCTCTTACTTAACATTGCCAATCTCGCGGGACCGGACTTGATCTGGACCGCTCGCGTTGCCACCGTTGCCGGTACATTCGCCGCAACCAACGAAGCTTGGGGACACAGCGGACTCAACGATAAATGGTGCGTCACCACCAATCGCACGTGGAACGGCGATCCCGTCTGGTATTGCGGTGATCCATTGACGCGACGTTACGTCAACAGCTGCCATGCCATACTTGACACGCCGCCGTTCAGGGTCGGCGATGGCGGAGGTCTTCTCTTCCGCCAATGGATCAAAACGGAAGCCGATACCGGGCTCTATTTTTGGGATGGCGCGGTGATCCGCGTCTCAACCGACGATGGCGTGACTTTCACCTTAATTGAGCCCACGGATGGATACCCTTTTCTTATCACAGAGAACCTCGATTCACCGTTTTTACCGGCCCAGCCTTGCCTTGCGGGCACCGGTACCGGATGGCAAACCGTGATGCTCGACCTCGCCTCGTATGCAGGGAAGAACGTGATCGTGCGTTTCGAATTCGGATCCGATCAATATGTTGTCGATGAAGGTTGGTACATAGCGAACGTTTCGCCTTTTTCATGTGAGACGCCATTGCCCCCGTGGATGATCCTCAGTGGATCATGGGGCGGGACACTGCCCGATACGTGGTCGAATACGCTTACGATAACCCTTGATCCAACAGCCATCCGTTTCAATGATGAAGTTATGGCCTGCCTGAGAGTCGACAGCAACGATCCAACCGGACGGCCGATCATTCCACTTACCGTACGTCGCGGACACCGTCTCTTCTTGGAGGCCTACGGCCCAGGCACCGCCACAGCGAATAACACATTCATCTTTAGAAATTCGCCCTCAACCGTAACCGCCACACTTCAGGCGAATGCAGGCTGTTATCTCTATAGCGTCCTTCTCAATGGGATCCCTCAACCTGACGTTTATGATTACGCCACCGTTTCGAAGACCTTCACTTTCAAAGACTTGACGACCGACCAAACACTCGTGGCTTGGTTTACACCCTGTATATGGAACCTCTCTGTGGCCAGTGCATTCGGGGCTACCACACCCGCCGCTGGAACTTATTCTCTGACAAACGGGACCCGTGTGAACGCCTCGCTTGTGGCGCCGCTGGCTGTAACGCAAGGGGTCCGTCAACAATGCACGGGGTGGCGTTTAACCGGCCATACGCCTTCCTCCGGTATCCTTCAGCAAGTGAGCTTCCAAATCACCAATAACGCCACGCTGACGTGGAACTGGGGCTATGAGTTCCAACTTACGGCAACCGCGACCGAAAACGGTTCGTTATCCCCCTGCAGCGGTTGGTATACGGCAGGCCGCACAGTATCTATAACATCTTATCCATCAGCATATTACCACACATATTCATGGCTTGGAGACACTGAAAGCGCCTCCTTTGAAAGCAATCAGATCACCTTTGTCATGTACATACCGCGCAATATCACCGCAACTTTCGCGCCCAATCTGACCGCTACGCATGGCGTTCCTGAAGCCTGGTTAGCCGGCTATGGATGGAATCAGGATTTTGAGGCCGCCGCCGAAGCGGATCCCGATCACGACGGCATGGCGACTTGGGCGGAATGGCTGGCCGACACCGACCCCACCAATACTCTGTCTCTTCTCGCGGTCACATCTTTAAACCCCATCACAAACAACTTCTCGCTGACGTGGTGTGGCGGTATCCACCGCACGCAGCAGATACAGCAGGCCAGTTCATCGGCAGGCCCTTGGATATCGGTTTATACGAACCTCCCCCCCACTGCGGTGACCAACACAATAACGATGCCCCTTCGTTCGGGATCGAGTTTCTACCGTCTCCATATCGAGTGAACGAACGCGCATAAGAGTCGCATAATATTATTATTTGCGTAAGCTGTTTTTGCTGAACAGTGATCATGGACGGTTTGGCCGGTGCTATACCTTCTTCGCAAGCAATCATTCTCTTTTTCGGTCTGCGTTATCACGCCAACAAAGAAAAAGAAAATCCCATCACTCTCAACCCCACCTTCATTCCTTAATCTTAAACCGGCACATCCATCCATTTCTGAGATCCATGCACCGCAAGAACAAAGCCAGCATGAAAACATTGGTACGTAATGGCGTTGTCGTTGCCGATGGCAGCCTGATTCGTGCGGGCGATGGAATGTCATATAGCCCGATCCCGCATCATCAGCCGTTCTAAGTCACGAGGTTTGAGCAGGACATAACGAGGATCTTTTTCTACAAATGCCCCCGCTTAATAATCAGCGATAACACCGCGATATCGGCCGGATTTACACCCGGTATGCGTGCGGCTTGTCCAAGACTTTCCGGACGCACATGAAGTAGTTTTTCTCGACTCTCGAATCGCAACGAAGAAATCTCGTTATAATCCAGCCATGCGGGAATAAGGACAGACTCTTCATTCTTGGCACGTTTTGCCGCCCGTTCTTCTTGCTCAATATAACCCTGATATTTAACCCTAATCTCTATCTGATCGATCACCTCTTTCGCCAGTTGCTCGCGTTTTTGAGGAAGATCGGCATACCGGCTGGAGGGACGAGCCAATAAGGTGGTCAGCGACACCCCCCCCTCGCGAACGAGAGACAAACGTTCTAATTCTGAGGAAATAGCCTCCATATATTCATGGGTTTGCTTTCTGCATGCAGCTTCTGCGACACCTAACGAATCGGCTTGTGCCAACAAACGATAACGCGCATTATCCTGACGCAGAATTAAACGACGTTCAGCCCGTGAAGTGAACATACGATAAGGCTCATTGGTCCCTTTCGTGACCAAGTCATCAATCATCACGCCGATGTAGGCGTCCTGACGACTCAGCGTCATCGGTTCACGGCCGAGAACCCTCAAACCGGCATTTGCACCCGCCATAAAACCCTGCGCGGCAGCCTCTTCATACCCCGTGGTCCCGTTGACCTGTCCCGCAAAATATAGACCCGATATCCGACGGCTTTCCAGCGTGTGTTTTAGTTCTCGCGCATCGATGCTGTCATATTCAATCGCGTATGCGTAGTCAATAAATTCCGCATGCGATAAACCG
>CAZTDL010000312.1:0-5608 GCA_964612775.1 uncultured Lentisphaeraceae bacterium | reverse complement strand
TTACCGATCGCGAGCACAGGGAGGTCCTCCTTCGCCTCGATTTTGATCAGCGCCACTTCGGTTTTCGGGTCTGCGCCAATCCGTTTTGCCAGAAATTCACGACCGTCCGCCAGACGGACCGTGATTTTATCCACATCGCCGACCACATGCGTATTGGTCAGAATGTAACCGTCCTTGCTGATGATAAAGCCGGAGCCCTGTCCCGTCTGCTTGAACATCTGCTGCCGACCGTGACCGGGTTGCCTGCGATTCGGCTGATTCTGCCGACCATTCGGCACGCCGAAAAAGCGTTCGGAAAAATCCTCTCCGAACAAGTCATAAGGATTATTGAAGAAATACTGCATGTTCCCCATCGGAACCTGCTTTTCAACCTGAATAAACACAACGGCAGGCGTGGCCTTCGCCGCTACGCCGGCGAAACCCTTCCTGAAGTCAAAGGCGTTTTCGCCCGACTTAGCCCATGCTGACAGACACGTCACCGAAACAAAAGCAACGGTCAAGAACCATAACCGAGCACCAAACATCTTCATAAGGCGCCCCCTCGGAGTAAATCAAGGCCATAACCCTATTCAGCGAACGGCACCTTTTTAACTTACCGCGGCCACACGAGTGAATAGGGTTATGGCCTCTACGGACCTGTTTTTGTGAACCTCTTGCCGCCTCTCGTGTTGGCATTTTGTATTTAGCTTGCGACGTGCCAACCGATATTTTTAGGCTTTTTTGCCCTGTTTTCAGCTGATTTCAGATAAAAAGCGCCATTATTTAGCCTTTGCTAACTTTCATGACTGCCCACAAAAACAAAAAGGCGACAGGATGTCCCCGCCGCCGTGTCAGAATGGCACAAAAAAGAAACGAGTCGCGTCCGATCTATCCGCTCTTGGAGGTCAGCGCGTCTAAACGCGCCGTGAGAGCCGCCACCTGCTGTTTAAGCTTGTCGACCAGACGGGGCGTCAACAGCGTCGCCGCGAACTCCCGTTTCGGAAGAGCCGGCAGACCGAGGTAATATTCGCCCTCCGGCACATCCTTTGACAAGCCGCTCTTGGGACCGACTTGAGCGCGATCACCGATCATCAGGTGGCCGGAGAGCCCGGCCTGCGCCCAAATGAGGCATCCAGACCCGATTCTCGTGCTTCCAGCGATGCCCGCTTGGGCAATGATTCCGCTGCAATCGCCAACCTGAACATTGTGGCCGATCTGCACGAGGTTGTCGATCTTTGTGGCATTTCCAATGCGTGTACGGCCGAACCGGGCACGATCGATCGTCGTGTTGCAGCCAATCTCCACATCGTCCCCCAACTCGACAATGCCGAGCTGAGGAATTTTCTCAATCGAAAGCGTTCCGTCCGGACGAAAAACAGGATTGTAACCATAACCGTCTCCGCCGATCCGCACCCCCGAGTGCAGGATCACGCGCCGCCCCAGTTTACATCCCTCGCGGATCGTCACCTGCGGATAGATGTGGCTATCCTCGCCCAGTTCCACGCGCTGACCGATAAAAACCTGCGCCTCGACCACAGAACGGTCGCCGATCACGGTGTCGTCCTCGATGACCGTCCATGCGCCGACATGCACATCCGTGCCCAGACGCACGTTCTGCCCAATGACAGCCGTGGGATGAATACCGGGAGCACGCAAGACGGGCGGCGGCGCGAACCACACCGCCGCTTTGGCAAACGCGCCATTGGGATCCGCCACGCGCACGATGGCGGGGGCGGCACATTCGCCCTGCCAGTCTTGCGGCACCAGCACGGCACTCGCACGTGTCGTTGCCAGTTGCTTGGCGTATTTCGCATCCTTGAAAAAGGAGATATCGCCCTGTCGCGCTTCTGTCAGACTCGACAGTGCCAAGATGTCGATGTCGCCATCGCCCGTCAGTTGCCCATCCAACCGTTGGGCAATCTCTTTAACTGTCATCGACATCTGTTACTTCTTCGCGTCAGGCGCGGGCGCAGATGAAACGGCACCCTTTTCGGCCTTTTCTTTCGCCTCTTTACGGATCTTGGGATCCACGCCCATACGCTTGAGAATCTCGTCGGTCACATCCATTTTCGGGTCAAAATACGCCATGGTTGTACCGTCCAAGATAATGCTGTACTTGGTTTCCTGAGCGTACTTCGTGAGCACCTCGCGGATATCGCTCGTCACCTGCCGCAACAGACGGGAGTCAAGGTCGCCAAGCTCACGCTGGAGCTTTTGCATCTCCTGACGCAGATCGCGGTCGGCCTCCGCCAGCACATCACGGTGTTTCATCGCCTTGTTCTCGGCCTCGGCTTTCGCCTTCTCATTCAACACCGGGTTACGAACCTCTTTCACGGCCTTCTCGTAATCGTCGCGGAGCTGCTCAAAGCGATCCCGCTGTTTGTCGAGCTTGGCCTGAAACTCCTTCTCGGTGTCCTGCATCAACTTGCGGTCACGCTCGCGACTCGGATGGAATCGGACCAAGTCCACCATGTTGACCACCGCCGTTTTTTCCTGCGCCAGCATCATCGTTGCGGCCAATACGACCGCCAACATCAAACTTGCACGTTTCATCATGTTCCTTTTCCGGACGGGTACCCGCCCATCCCTTGCTGATTGTCAAATGCCGTTATTCAAACCCGATCGCGAATGAGAAGAACTCTTCATCCGTATAATCGTCATCTTCAACCATCGGCTTGGCCAAGTCAAAACGGATCGGGAATCCGGGAATATCGATACGCAGACCGATACCCACCGCCACACACACGTCGGACAATTCGGGGTCGAACGCATCCTCCCCCAATGAGCCCACATCCATAAACGTGGCAAAGCGCACCGCCTTAAACACGGGTATGGTGTACTCCACGGTTCCTTGCGCCAGTGTCTGACCGCCCAAGGGCGCATGCGTCTTGCTGCCGCCGCCGCGATAAACCTTCGGGCCGATGTCGCGATACTTGACACCGCGAACGGTACGGGGCCCGCCCAAGAAAAGCCGCTCATAAATCGGAAGATCGCCGCTGTAAGCGTCAACGGTTTCCAACCGGCCGCGCAGACTCAACACATGCTTGTGCCAAGGCATCCGGTACCAGTGGCGGTAATTCACGCCCATCTTGTAAAACTCATTATCGCCGATCGTGCCTTCGGACGCTTCGCCGAACACCGTGGTCTGATAGCCCTTGGTCGGGACAAACGCCTGATCGCGCGTATCATGCGCCCAGTAGAGGCGGACCACGCTGTTCAAATTGCCGCCGTACTCATCCTCCTGCCACTTGAAATAATCGTTCTGAGCGCCCGTCCAGCTTGCCGGAGTGGAGGCTGAGTTAACGGTCGGATCCAGATACCACGTGCCGCTGTCCACATCATCCATCTCCACCATTTCCAAGGTGTAGCGCATGCCGACGCGGCCGACCTTCACCGGATAGGAGAGCCCGGCCGACGCGCCGGTGCGGATCTCATCGTATTGGTCAAACCAACGCATCCGGCGGTAAGCCTCCAGCGTCAGGGCCAACGGGCGATCAAGAAACCAAGGCTCGGTCCATGACACCTCCGCCGTCTGCCGCCGCGAACCGGCCTCCAACCCCAAACGCGCCTTTTGACCGCCGCCCGTGAAATTAGGCCAGTTCAGGATATCGAAGTTGCTCTGGGTGATCTCCATGAAGCCCACCAGATTATCGACGCTTGAGAACCCCGCGCCGACCATAAAGTTACCGGTGCGCTGCTCTTCAACGTCATACACCAAATCGCGCGTGCCCGGCTGGTTGACCTGCTCCGTGTAGTGCCGGACATTCGAGAAATAGCCAAGGTTTTTCAGACGGTTCCCGCTGCGCTCGATGCGCGGCTCGTCCATAATCTCGCCGGGATTGACCAGCACTTCGCGACGAATGACCTTGTCCTTCGTCGTGTTGTTGCCGCGGATGATGATGTTGCGGATGTAGACCAGTTCGCCTTCGCGGACTTCGAAGGTAATCGTCATGCGGCCCGGTTTGCCGGGGACCGTCTCTTTGATCGGACGCACGACCGTGTCGACATAACCGCGCGAACCGTAATAATCGCGAATATCCTTGGCGGCGTCATCGATGAGCTTCTGGCCCGCGATCTTGTCGGCCGTCAGGCGCGCAGAAGAAGCCAGCACCTCGTTCTCGGGGAAAAGCTTCACGCCGCGGATCGCTTTGGATTCAACGGTATAAATATCGCCTTCCGAGACCTCGAACACCACATCCACCTTCTCTTTGCCGGCCTTCTCCCTCTGCGGAGAGGCGACCTTCGCATCGAGATAGCCGCTGTTCTGATACACTTCTTCGGCCTGACGACGGGCGTCCTCTAAATCCTGAGCCGACACGGGCGTATCCGTAAACCAGCCGCGCGGATCATACCAAGGGCGCTGACCAAAGGAAGAACGCAACTCCTCATCGGGAATCGAGGTGTTCCCCGTGAAACGGTACTTGCGGATCTTGGCGCGCTCACCCTCTTCAATCGTGAAGGTGACATTCGCCGATCCGGCGCTCCCCTCGATCGGCTGAATTTCTGTCGCGATCTTGACATCCGGAAAATATTTCTTCAGATACTCGTCACGGATTTTGCTGACTTTCGCCGCAAGCACAGGCTCATCGATGTAATCGCCGCTTTTGAGCTCAGACAACTTGCGGATTTTGCGCTCGCTTAAATAATCCGCGCCCTTGATCGCCAAAGGCTCCTGAAAACGATAGCGGCGTTTCACCACGTACGTCACGCGGGTCCCGTCCTCCATCTTCTCCAATTCTACGCCAGCGTAACCGTAACGTCCGGTATCAAGCAACGCGCGCACATCTTTCGATAACGCCTCTTGCGAAAGCTCAGAGCCCGCACTCACGTTGCAGAACGACAAGACGTCCGACGCGTCAGTCCCAAACTGATCAAGCACGCGGACCTTCACATCCTTGACCGTATTCTCAGCACCCACCACACACGCAGCCGCCAGCACCGCGACCGCCGTCAACGCACGCATCGACATACGCATCGTTCCTACTCCTCGCTTTGTTGTAAACGCGAATTAGGCACGCAGATGCCTTACGGCAATCATGCCGCACGGCCTCCGCCTTCCCAAAAACAATTCCCTTTAAATAAGGGAGGATGAAATTAAACCCTATCCTGTGCCGGATTACAAGCACGTTGTACACCTGTAATGATCTCTTAATGAATCTCGCTCCGGGTTGACAGGCCCGCCACCGTTTGCGAGACTACCCTTACATCATGAAACCATATAAGACCGTTCTCTTCCTCGGCGACGGCATGGCCGACGAGCCTATCGCCGAACTCGGCAAGCGCACCCCTCTGCAAGCGGCCGACACCCCCAATATGGATGCCATCGCGCGCAACGGACGCAGCGGCACATTGCTGACCCTCCCCGCCGGTTTCCCGACGTCCAGCGATGTCGCCAACATGTCGGTGCTCGGGTGTGATCTCGCCTCCGAATTGTGCGGGCGGGGCCCGCTCGAAGCCGCCAGCCAGGGCATCCGGCTGGGACCCAACGATCTCGCCTTCCGAATGAACCTCGTGACGGTCGACAATGAGGGCGTTTTGCGCGACTTTTCGGGCGGACACATTGCCCAGGCCGACGCCGTCGAGGCCATTCGCCTGCTCAACGAGAAGCTCGGCACAGACAAGATCCGTT
>CAZTDL010000311.1:0-5627 GCA_964612775.1 uncultured Lentisphaeraceae bacterium | reverse complement strand
CGCGAAAGCCACAAGCATGGCGCTTTCCATCTCGCCGAGTGTCACGCCAACATTAAAAGCAGTTACCAGTTCAACGGCATCCGTCGGAACCGTATCTCTCCTGTTTGAAGGTGACGTCCAAACCAATTATGCGATTGAATGGACTCCGTCTTTGGACACGGATAACGCGTCATGGCAGCCCCTTTCGGTCATATACCGTAAAATTGAGGGGCCCATCTCAGATGGCCGCAGCCAAATCCGGCTAAACGCCGAAATCCCTGCCAATGTTCCGCAAGGATTCTTCCGCGTCAAGGCCCCATAAATCTTGAAAGGATTTACAACATGCCTGCAATTGACCGTTTTCTTGTTCCTCTTGTTTCCGGTTCGGGCAGCGATCTGCACCTCTGCGCGGGTCGTAGACCGTACATCCGCGTACACGGCAAACTCACGCCGATCACCGGCGAGCCCGTTCTTTCCAGCGACGAGATTCTGAATCTCCTGAAAGAAATCATGCCGGAGATCAATACCAAGGAGATCATATCGGAATGGGACACCGACTGTGCTTACGCGATACCGCAGGTGGCCCGTTTTCGTGTCAACGGGTATTGTGATATGAACGGATACAGCGCCTCGTTGCGTGTTATTCCGGAAACGATTCCGACTTTTGAAGATCTCAATCTGCCGGATGTCATGCGCGATTTCTGTATGCTTTCAAAGGGATTGGTCATCGTTACAGGCCCCACCGGCAGTGGTAAATCCACCACGCTCTCGGCCATGATCGATTACATCAACCGGACTCGCAACGAACACATCATCACGATCGAAGATCCGATCGAATTCGTCCATACTCCGGATCAATGTATCATCAACCAACGTGAGGTTCACCGCGATACCACGAGTTTCGCGCGCGCCTTGCGTGCCGCTCTGCGTGAAGACCCAGACATCGTGCTCATCGGTGAAATCCGCGATCTTGAAACCATGGAAATCGCCATTGAAACCGCCGAAACCGGCCATTTGGTCTTCGCCTCCCTTCACACCAACACGGCGGCCTCAACCGTTGAGCGCATGATCGATAAATTCCCGTCGGGGCAGCAAAACCAGATTCGTTCCATGTTGGCGGATACGCTGAAAGGCGTTGTGGCCCAAACACTCTGCAAGAAAACCGAAGGAGGGCGAATCGCGGCCTTCGAGGTGCTGGTTGTTAACACGCCTGTTTCCGCTCTCATCCGTGAGGCCAAAACCCACATGATCCCCTCGGTCATGCAGACGGGCAAGAATTCGGGCATGCAGACCTTCAGCGACGAGCTGACGCGTTTGGCGGCAAAAGGCATCATCTCCGCCGAAGACGCTTACATTAAAGCCGTTGACAAGGTGGATATGGAGACCAAATTCCGGTTGGCCGGCATCAGCCTGGATTTCAAAAAGAAAGCCGAGGAGGCATTACGTCAGGGACGTCTGGCCAAGGCGCGCGAAACACTGCAAACGGCGCAGGCAGAACTCAATGCCGACGCCAAAAATACGAGTGCGATGTGCAAGGTCGCTTGGATTTTTGCGACATCGGCATTCCAAGAGTTGCGTGACGGCAAAGAGGCCGTCAAACTTGCCGAGAAGGCCTGCAGCCTGCTTCATGACAAGGATCCTGCGGCACTGGAAGTACTCGGAGTCGCTCAAGCGGAATACGGTTCATTCCGGCGAGCCCTCGACGCCACGCGGCGAGCCATTGCCCTCTACACGCAGATCGGCGACACGATTCATTCGACCGCGCTGACTACGCGCCTCTCCATGTTTGAACAGAACAAACCTTACCGCGACGAATAAGCATCTGATCGGCGACAGCAGATCGTTGACTCGTTCGATAAAAAGAACACGAGCGTTTTGGCTCGTGTTCTTTTTATTATTGCCTTTTGATTAACAACTTCCTAAAGCTGCAAGATCGACCCCGAAACGCCTGTGATATTTGTGCCGTTCAGAACGGGGGCCAACGAGAATTCCAGTTTCAGAGGCGATCCGTCCGGCGTCGAAACCGTCATTTTTTCACGCACCTTTTCGCCGCAGGCAGCACGCAAGAAGGCTCGGGCAGCATCGGGCAACAAATCCACGAACCGGACACTCTTCGACTGTGCCGCATCGGGTATTCCAAAGGACTCCAAAAGCGCTTGGTTGACCACTTGGAAAAATCCGTCCGTATCACACACAAAAGCCGGTGCCAAAGCCACTTCAAGCGCGGCCTGACACTTACGGAGATCGTCCATGGCGTTTTTGCGCCGCTCCACATTACGAATCGCAAAAACGATATTGTCACCACGCGTCAAGGAGAGTGTACTCACACCCACCTCGCCCGCAAAAGATGTTCCGTCCTGACGGAAACAACGCGCATCAATAAGAATGTGGTGATTTTCCGCCAGATTACGCTTGAGATGCGCAAACATCTGACTCGACATGCCGGTAATGATCTTCTCGATCGGCAGATCCCATGCGTCCTCGCGTGAATAGCCCAACAGATCCGAGACCCGTTTACTACAGTCAACCACATGCCCATGTTCGTCAAGAATCAAGATCGCATCATACAAGCCGTTCATCAACTCGTAATAAAGCGCGCGCTGATCTGTTTTCGGACGGACCATAGAATAATCATTCGCAGCAACCGGCTTTTTCTGATCGGCGGACTCGGAGGATCCTTCAGAGGAAACAGCCGGCCTCCCCGTCTCAACGGCGGGCGCAGTCGCCCCGCCTTTCGGACGCAAACCAAAAACCGCCCGTCCGGTAGCCTGCGAATCGGCGGCCGGATGGACCGCCGCAAGAGTCCCCACAGGACGTACGGACAGGCGGAGGGGATTTCCTCCGCCCGAAACGGCCTTCAACGCCACCGGTCCCGTCGTGGCAGGCGCTCCGTCCGCTGACACAACTGTTCCTTGCCGTTTCTGGTCCACCGACGGAGTCATGGCGGTAGAAACCGCACTGTCTTGAACGACACCGTCAGACGTTACCGGAACAGATCGAGCGCCCGTTGCCACCGAGGGAAGAGACGCAGTTACGTCAGATGGCGCAACCGCAGGGGAAATAGACTGCGGCGCCGTTTCTGCCTGTCCCGTCACGGCGGCGAACGATCCACTGTCGGCTCCAGAACCCGGCTTAGGCAGAATGTCGCTGGCAGCGGAATCGCCACCATCCTGCGCCGTCTCTTTTTTGCCAAACCAGAATTTCATCGCCATGTTATATACCGTCCTAAACGAAAAGGTTCATATGAACAAAAGCAGAATCAATGCCAAACCCTAAAAAAAGACACTTTGCATTTTGGCATGTAATGTGCTTTTAAAAAATAGGCATAGTATTGACATTCTAGCGAGCAAAGGCAATGAAAAAAAACACCTATAACAAGACAACATTGGTTCGTGAATTGGCTTTTAACACGGGTATCACGCAGAAATCAGCACGTTCTGTCCTCGAAGCGTTGAGGTGCATTGCTTACCGGGAGGCAAGCAACATGGGATTCACCATTCCGGGAGTATGCCGACTTGATGTCATCCGTCGTAAGGCTCGAAAGATGAGAAATCCTCAAACCGGAGAAACCTTTCTCATTGCTGAACATGACACGCTACGTGTTCGCGTGCTAAAAAAAGCGCGTAACGCGGTCACGCCTCAGCCGGAAAACCTGATTACGGTTCTTCACGAGGGGCCCTCTCCTCAAATTCCAGAGGATTTCTCGAAGGCCGTCTCTTTCTGTTGCAAAACATGCCGCCAAGAGATTGAAGCCCCCCTGTCTGCCGTTGGCATGCAGGCCCAATGTCCCGCCTGCGGCGGATCCATTCTGGTCCCCTCCGAATCTGAGCCGGGCACCCTCCACGGTCCCGTCACGACCGCGCCCGCCCCTGCACCGGCGGTCGAAAGCACACAAAACAGTTTCGCGGCGATGCCCAACGCCTTTAAGACCGCGCCCGCCGAAATCCCTCCCCCAGCAGAGGAAGGCCCCAAACACAAGGCGAACCAGACCATCCGCATCGATTTGGCTGCATTGGGTTTTGATAACGCGGAAGGGGCGACAGCTTCCGCCGCACAGAAAACCTTACCCTCCAAGCGCATGCTTTCTTTCTTCTGCAAAAACTGCAGGCAAGAAATTGAGGCCCCGGCCGATATGGCGGGTTCTGCCACGGAATGTCCTTCTTGCGGCGTTAGCTTCGAAGTCCCCTTCTTCTCCGATCCCGGCACATTACACGGGAGTGATCTCGAACAGAAGAAGATCGACGCCGACACGCTAAAGGACATGCGCGGACGGACGATCCGCATCGAAGTTCCTGACGACATTTAGCCGACACGAATGCGGTCCTGCGGTTTCGTCCAAAGCCCGCCTATCGATAAAACGCCCCGGTGCCTAGAACTTGGAAGCAGAACGCTGAGCGATCCTTTGGACGTTCAGCGTTCTTCGTCAACCGGAGTTTTCCACATTTGCGGCACCCCGCCTATGATAAGAAGGCCTCCGGGCCAGTTCCCATCGATACGATTCCTTTGAATTGCATTCCGAACGGTGTTTCGGCATACTTATGGTTTTTCAAACCATAAGGATACAAGGGTTTCTGTCATGCGTTTTCTTTCCGAATTCACCCGCGGCATTATCAAAGAGAATCCGACTTTTCGTCTGGTGCTCGGCATGTGTCCCACACTGGCACTCACCACGTCACTCGAAAACGCGCTCGGCATGGGCATAGCCTGTATCTTCGTGCTAATCTGCTCTAATTCAGCCATTTCTCTCTTGCGCAATATCATTCCTTCGGCCGTACGCATTCCCTGCTACATCGTTGTCATCGCGGCCTTTGTGCAGGTTGTGGATCTTCTGATGCAGGCTTATACGCCAGCCTTGGCGGAAAGCCTCGGCATCTTTATCCCCCTCATCGTGGTGAACTGCATCATTCTCGGACGTGCAGAAGCTTTCGCCTCCAAAAACGGTGTGCTCTACAGTGTGGCGGACGGCGCGGGCATGGGAATCGGCTTTACACTTTCTCTCTCGATCATCGCGGCAATCCGTGAATTTCTCGGCAACGGTTCCATCACCGTCTGGGGCGATATCGCCATCCAAAACATTCATAACCACGCTATGGTTCTCATCATCCTACCCGCAGGCGGATTTATCACCCTTGGATTGATTTTGGCCTTCATAAACAACCTGCAGGCGATGGCTGCCCGGCGGAAGGGCGAGGCCGCCCCCCGTCCTCTGGAGCTCGATTGCCGTCATTGCGCGCTCTGCAAGATCGGCGAATAAACCGGTTCATCTCGGCATTGATCCACGCCTTTTCGCCAAAGAAACGTCCGATCTTCAACGGAACGTGTTGATGATCGGACGTTTCGAATAGCGCTTTACCGTTTCTTACAATTGAGAGCCTTTCGATGGCCGCAATAGGATGTTCGTAATCTTGTTCGCCGTATCTTTATAGCGCGGGTCGGCTTTCAGTTTAAGCCATTCCGGATGGGCGCGGAATTTTTTCCAAGCCGCCTCTTTCTCCTCTTTGTTGGAGAAACCCAGCATATAGGTCAGATTAGCCATTCGGTCGCCCGCCAGCGTCTGTCCAAAAAAGACCGGTTCCATGCCGCATGCGCGGAAAATCCCGATCTCGCCGCCTTGTTCAAACATCTCGATCTTCCTGGCATTGCGCTCA
>CAZTDL010000310.1:0-5631 GCA_964612775.1 uncultured Lentisphaeraceae bacterium | reverse complement strand
TCGATCTGCGGAAGGTCACGTGGGCGGATATTCTGCTTGACGAGGCGCAGAATATCAAGAATCCGGATACCCACCAGACGCAAGCCGCACGGGCCTTGCAGGCGGATTACCGCATTGCTCTAACCGGTACGCCGATGGAAAACCATGTCGGCGATATCTGGTCCATCATGGATTTTATCAATCCCGGCATGTTAGGTAAGCGAGTGGTGTTCCGCGACAAATTCTTCCGGCCGATCCAATCGGGGACGGATCCCGGCGCACGCACGCGCCTGCGCCGCGTCGCCATGCCCTTCATACTGCGTCGTCTGAAAACCGATAAGCAAATTATCGCCGACCTGCCGGAGAAGATCGAAAGCAAAGTCTATTGCACACTGACGCAGGAGCAGGCTCGGCTCTATGAAGTGGTTCTGGAAACCTTTCACCGCGAAGTACAGCTGAGCGAAGGAATCGCGCGGCGCGGACTGATCATCGCCGTGTTGACACGTCTCAAACAGATATGCAACCATCCCGCGAATTATCTCGGTCAGGCGGAGGCGGCCGCTCAGCGTTCAGGCAAGTTAATCAGGCTTGAAGAGATGCTGGAGGAAACTTTTCAAGGCGGCGAGAGTGCGCTGGTGTTTACCCAGTATGCCGAAATGGGCACTTTACTGAAACGGAATCTGTGCCAAACATTCGGGCGCGAAATGCCGTTTCTGTATGGTGGCGTGCCGCGCAAGGAGCGCGATCTGATGATCCACGCGTTTCAGGAATCGACCGAGCCGCAAGCGTTTATCCTTTCTCTTAAAGCCGGCGGCACCGGCTTGAATCTAACGAGGGCCAGCCATGTGTTTCACTATGACCGCTGGTGGAATCCGGCGGTTGAGGATCAGGCCACGGACCGTGCGTTTCGTATCGGTCAAACGCGCAATGTGATGGTTCACAAATTTATCTGCGGCGGCACGTTGGAAGATCGGATCGACGCTTTAATCGACCGCAAAAGCGCGCTGGCGTCTGAAATCGTGACCAACGGTGAAGCTTTTCTGACGGAACTCTCGAACGAAGACTTGGAAGACGTTTTGAAACTCTCTGAAACCGTTGTCGCGGATGAGATTGGCCTATGAGCAAAACAAAGAAATATGCGCTGCGGACACCGCTGAGCGTCAAAGGCGGAATACGTGCTCAAAATCCGAACAGCGGGCCGACGCGCGTATGGTGGGGCCGACGGTGGACGGAGGTTCTCGAACGATTCAGGCTCGGAGCGCGGCTGGGGCGGGGTCGCAATTATGCTGTCACCGGGCAAGTTTCTGAACTCGGTATCACGTTGGGATTGGTTCAAGCAACTGTTCAAGGGTCGAGTCAGGAGCCATACGCAAGCAATATCCAATTTCGCATTGTGGAAGGCGATGCAAAAGCTCGTCTCATTCAAGCCTTGCGCGCCCGCCCGATGCTCATGGCGCGTTTACTCGTCTCGGATTTGCCGTTTGAGGTTGAAACTCTTTTTCGGCAGTCGGGCTGTCCTCTTTTTCCTCAGCGCGAACACGATTTGACCAGCCATTGCAACTGTCCCGATTATGCGAATCCCTGCAAACATTTGGCGGCGGTTTACTATTTGCTGGGTGAGGCGATCACGCGGAATCCGCTGTTGCTTTTGGAGCTGCGCGGAATCAGCCGCTCGGATCTGCTCGGAGGGGCGTTAGAGCCGGAGGAAACGCCGGTTGCGGATGAAGCGGTGCCCGATCTTTCGGGCGACACGTCGTTCTATGGGGTGACGCAGGAAGCGTTTACCGATTTTGGACCTTCGGTGAATTCCGTGACGCACGCACCACTGCTCTACCGGCTTGGTCCGTTACCGTTTTGGCGAGGGCAAGAACGTTTTACGGACACGTTGGAACATCTCTACACGCGCGCCGCTACGCGGGGCTGGGCCGTCTGGACCGGAGAGTTGTTGGACTTGCGGCGCGAGGATGAGAAGGTCATCATCAAAGGCGCTAATTTGCAGCTCAAGCACGGGAAGATGCGTGTCGATAATTCTTGGACATGAACGTGATGATTCCCAGCATGTTCACCAGAACGACCATCACATGCCCCGCGAGGCTGAAGGTGATCAGATGGGTGGCATCGAGTTGCAGAGGCCCCGCGAGCCACAGCGCAACCATCTCGCGCAAGCCTAACCCGCCGATGGACAATGGCAATGCTGAGACAAGGCCGAACAGCGGAATCACAAACCACACGCAGAAAATCGGCATGGCCAATCCTAATGCGCGAATAACGAATGCGTTTTGCCATATCTTGAGAGCCTGTGAGAGCAATGCGGCCATTAACATCGGGAAAAGTAAACGCGGCGTCGCCGTTAATTCGCATACGGGCTTAAGCAGGTTTACGACCATGCCATATCGGCCGACGCGTGGCCAATGTTGACATTTGGCACGTAACAGACGTGTCGAAAACAAAACGACGGACAATACGGCGAGCAGCGACAGCAGCAGTTCGACCGCCAACCACGGATGATTAAATTGAAGAAGCAACGCCAGACCGCCGATACAAAGAAGAACGATGAGGTTTAAGACGCGATCAACAAAAAGACTGGTAATGACAAAACCGGTTTGACCCGAGTCGCGCGCCATCAGGTATCCTTTGACCACATCGCCGCCCATATTGGACGGGAAGAAACTGTTAAAGAACATGCCGCACCAGTGACGGGCGACGACTTCACGGTAACTGATGGCGGGAAGCCTCAAGCGCAAAATGCAGAACCATGAGGCTGCGCCCGCGAAACCGCCTAATAGAAGAATCAGGGCGGAGACAGCCAACAGTCCGAGATCAGCATGGCGAAGACTTTCTCTCATCGTGTCGAATTGAACCATGAGGCAGGAGATGCCCAACAATCCCGCAGACACCGTCAACTTAAAACCGGTCTTGAGAATATGTTTGAAAGAAGGTGTCATATTTCAGCGACGATCATACGCTGTCAAAGGCGGATGCGCGATGGCGGTCAAAAGGCTAAAACAAGGTGAGTTGCCCCGGTATATCATTGGTTTTTTTTCGGCTACGTTTCGCGAGTTTAGGGATACCGGATTCCAGTTCTCCCTCCTCGAGGTTGGCGAGGATTTCGCGTGAGCGGGCAACGACATCGTCCGGCATACCGGCTAACCGCGCCACATGGATGCCGTAACTTTTATCGGCGGTTCCAGCCGTGATGCGACGAAGAAAAATCACCGAGTCGCCGTGTTCACGAACCTGCACCGTGTAGTTTTTCACGCCGTTGAGCGTGATCGACAGGTCGGTCAACTCGTGGTAGTGCGTGGCGAAAAGCGTTTTTGCTTTGACGCCAGGCGTGTTGTGAAGGTACTCGGCGACCGCCCATGCGATGCTGATGCCGTCGAAGGTACTGGTGCCGCGGCCGATCTCATCGAGTACAATCAGACTGTTCGGCGTGGCGTTGTTGAGGATGTTCGCGGTTTCCTGCATTTCCACCATGAACGTGCTGCGGCCGCGCGCGAGGTCATCACCTGCGCCGACGCGTGTAAACACGCGATCCAGCAAACCGATCTTAGCCTCGCGAGCGGGTACGAAGGAGCCGATGTGAGCCATAATGGCGATCAAAGCCACCTGCCGGATGTAGGTGGATTTACCCGCCATGTTCGGCCCGGTGATCAGCATGATCTGGTTGCGGCGGCAGTCGAGCAACGTGTCGTTCGGCACGAACTGTTCCGCGTCGGGCAGTTGCTCAATCACCGGATGCCGTCCGTCGTGGATCACCAGCGCATCGTCTTCCTGAATTTGCGGCCGCACATAGCCCAAGGCGAGGGCGCGATCCGCCAGCGACGTTAGGGCGTCGAGTTGCGCGAGCGCGTCGGCGGTTTCTTGGATCACGACCGTCTGCGCGACGATTTGGTCGCGGATGCCGCAGAACAGTTCGAACTCCATAGCGGTGGAACGATCCTGAGCGCCGAAGATTTTCTGCTCGTACTCTTTCAGTACGGGCGTGATGTATCGCTCGGCGTTGACGAGCGTCTGGCGCCGCTCATATTCAGGCGGTACGGCACCGGTTTGGCCTTTGGAGACCTCGATATAAAAGCCGAACACTTTATTGTGCCGCACCTTGAGCGTTTTGATGCCGGTGCGTTCCTGTTCTGCGGCCTGATATTTGGCGAGCCAGGCATGGCCTTCGGAAGCGAGTCCGCGCAGTTCATCCAGCTCCGCGTTGTAGCCGGGACGGATGATGCCGCCGTCCTTGAGACCGGCGGCAGGAGAATCCGCGATCGCTCTTTCGATGAGATCCACCAAATCCGGCAACGGATGCAAATGAGCGGCGGTCTCGCGCAGCAATGCGTTATCCACGCGTTCCATCCGTTCACGGAACGCCGGTACAGGCATCAGCGAGCTTGATAAGGCTTTGACGTCCCGGGCGTTGCCGCGTCCAGAACCGATGCGGGCAATCAGACGCTCAAGGTCGCGAACGCAGGTCAATTTCTCTCGCAGATCGTTCAGCAGCAAACGTTGACAGGTCAAGCACTCGACCGTGTCGAGTCGAGCCTCAATGGCCGAAGCTTTCCGCAGAGGACGTATGAGCCACGCGCGCAGCAAACGCGCGCCCATGGGGGTCTGCGTGTTGTTGAGCACGCCGAGGAGCGTCACGTCTTGTGCCTTACCGCGTTGGGGAATCAGATCAAGATTGACGCAGGTACTTTCGTCGAGCATCAGAAATTCGTCCGCATGCCGCACATGGAGGGTTCGTATGTGGCTGATGTTATGGCGCAATTCCTCATTCACATAGTGGATGAGCGCACCCGCCGGACAAATCAGGGCGGCTTGCCCTTCGCAGCCATAGCCCTCAAGGGAATGAACTTGGAAGTGGCGCAACAGGCGATCATAGGCGCAGTCGTATTCGAGCGTCCAGTCGTCGACCGCGGTGAGCGTTCCAGCCGCACCTGAGGCGCATACGTGTTGCAGGCGCGCGTCGTTTTGCGCCTCTCGTCCGATGAGGCATTCGCTTGGAGCGTATCGCTTGAGATGCTCGATCAGCGCGGCGACATCGTGGACGGACTCGACGGTAAACTCGCCGGTGGAGAGATCGAGCAGGGCGAGACCGAGCCCTTTACCCGCATACAGGGCGGCGAGATAGTTGTTACGTGCGGCATCGAGAATTTCGTCTTCTGTTACGGTGCCGGGCGTGATGACGCGTGTCACTTCGCGGCGCACGATCCCTTTGGCTTGCGCGGGGTCTTCCATCTGGTCGCAGATCGCGGCCTTTTTGCCCGCACGGATAAGCTTGGCCAGATAGGTATCGATGGCGTGATAAGGCACGCCGCACATGGGCGAACCGGCGCGATGAGTCAGGGCAACTCCCAGAATCGGAGCGGCCATGCACGCGTCGTCGAAAAACATCTCATAGAAATCCCCGAGGCGAAACAACAGGATCACGCCCTCGGGTAACTCCGTTTTAATGCGACGATACTGCCGCATCATCGGGGTCAGCTCTTCACCAGCCATGGAAGATAACTCCTCACGACCGGACATGCGCCGGTCAGTTCGTAAGGAGTTTCGCACGTTCCCGCCATACCCGTCAATATCGGAGGAATGGAAATGAACATCTTGGGCGCATCCTATCTCTCGGGAATTGATATAGTACTCGTGTTTTCTGGTGTGGTG
>CAZTDL010000309.1:0-5637 GCA_964612775.1 uncultured Lentisphaeraceae bacterium | reverse complement strand
GCTTGACTTGGCTTGCAGGAACAGCGAAGCTCTCAGGCGCATGCACATGCGAGAACCCCATCATCTATGAATAAACACGAAATCCATCGTCATTTCATCGAATTAATTACCTCGGAATTAGAGTCTCTTACCGCCGCCGCAAAAAATTCAGCATCCATGGCTACCCATGAGGCGCATCGAGCGGAGAGCAAATATGACACATTCAGTCTTGAGTCGTCATACCTTGCCAGGGGACAGTCGATGCGAATCGCCGAGCTGACTCGCGCGCTTCAGCGTTTTCAGGCCCTTCCTCTAACAGAGCTGAAGGGGGAAGACACCCCTATCTGCCTCGGCACACTGATTCGGCTGGAAACCCCTGACGGCGAAAAACGAACCCTCTTTTTCGGACCGGCCGCCGGCGGTGAAAAAATCGATGCGGAAGGCGAAGAGGTCGTGATGATCACGGCATGCGCTCCGTTAGGGCAAGCCTTGTTGGGGAAAACAAAGGGAAACACCTTCGAGTTTAAAATGGGAAAAACAACACACGCGTTTAAGGTCGTATCCGTTGAGTAATCAGTGAAACAGCGACATATCATTCCTGTGAACGAGGTTCGGCTAATTATCTGAAATGTGCAAGTTTGTGGGCTTGGAGAGAAAGCATCCATTTGCCCCGCTGCCGCAAATCATTCAGTTTTCCCAACAGACGAACCGTTTCTTCAATATTGAACATCCCGTCACGTTCACACGGCGAAAGGAAGTAATGGGAAGCCTCGATGCGATTGCGCATCCGTTCACAAAACCCTTCTACGTCGCCATCAACCACTATACGAACCTCGTCCGCACGCTTTAACATCCGCTCATCGTCGTACAGCTCTTCATAGAGCGCCTTAGGCGAAACTGAAACGTAATTAATCAGGCGCGACCACGCGTGCGGCGGTGCAACGACGCCATTCGTCTCCACCCCGATCCAAAATCCTAAATCCTTGAACCGCAACATCAAATCACCAAGTCCATCCTGAATGAAGGGCTCGCCGCCTGTCAGAATCAGCGACCGAAAGCCTAAACAGGATACTTTCGCAACTATCGCGTCCGCATCAAGCCGCGCATAAGCATCGCATTCGGTATCACACCACGGACAAGCGAGGTTACAACCTCCGAACCTCAAAAAAACCACCTCTTTGCCCGTGTTATACCCCTCTCCCTGTAGCGACGCAAAGATCTCCACCACCGGATAGGTTGACTCGTCCCGCATACGATTCAATCCTTACGGTATTCAGCGCACGATTCAGGAGTCTCGAACACTTTAACCGACACCACATTGACACGCACCCTTAGTTCGTTAAAAAAATACTGAGCAAGATTCTCGGCAGTCGACCTGAAAGAGAGACCTACGCTTTTCATTCCATGCTTCGTAATCACGGCCGCAATCTCGCGCTCACTCTCACTTCCCTCGTTATAAATAAAGGCATGATCGAAACGGTCAAGTATCAGCTCTCTGATCACATGTTTCAGATCCTTAAAATCGATCACCATATCATGCCCCTCCGCCATTCCAGCCACCTCGACAATCACCCGATAGGTATGTCCATGAAGGTTCTTACATTGGCCGGCATGATTGGTCAACACATGCGCCGCGTCAAATTGACACTGCTTGGATACGGTTAACATGGGGCACCTTTTGTTTGAAGATACGTTTCGTATCCGCGTTGCCGCAACACGCAACTGGGGCAAGTGCCGCAACCTTTACCGACGATGCCGTTATAACAGGTCAGCGTGTTTTCTGCCACATATTCAAGAACGCCGAGACGGTCAGCCAAAGCCCACGTTTCGGCTTTCGTCAGGTCCATCAGAGGTGTGATCACACGGAACCGATAATCCATCGCAAGGTTCAACGTCACATTGCAGGATTTTATAAACACATCACGGCAGTCGGGATACCCACTGAAATCCGTCTCGCAAACGCCCGTTATCAGATCATGTATATTCTTGCTTTTAGCATAAATCGCCGCCACGAGCAGAAACATCATGTTCCGTCCGTCCACCACCGTATTCGGGCAGGCTGCCTCTGCATTTCGGGCGATTGCCATACCGGGATCAAGCAAAGCGTTTGTGGTAATTTGACTATACCAATCCATGCTGATCACACGATGATCGGTCACATGAAAGTGCGCGGCAATTTTTTTTGCGACATCCACCTCGCTTCCGTGCCGTTGGCCGTAATGAAACGTGATGCAAGACACGTTACTCTCACCATAGTCATGCACGGCTTGCGCCAGACATGTCGTGCTGTCCTGTCCACCCGACAAAACAATCAAAGCCTTCTCGTTTTTCATAAAAACCTCGAAATGTAATTTACCATAGGCCTTTCTTGAACACGACCACTAATTCCGCCGTATGAACCGAGCGTCG
The DNA here is from genome assembly GCA_964612775.1 of uncultured Lentisphaeraceae bacterium. Classification (GTDB taxonomy): domain Bacteria; phylum Verrucomicrobiota; class Kiritimatiellia; order RFP12; family UBA1067; genus DAOPZC01. The sequence continues at coordinate 3,249 of CAZTDL010000309.1, read as the reverse complement.
CGACTGAATTGATGCGGTCTAAAAGAACGTCCGGCACACCGCTATTCCGTGAAACCGCACGTTGAGAGTCAATCGATCGATCGATTCACTCGAGGCCCCGTTTGTGGCGTCATAGAACCGCTTATTGCTCAACAATTCTAAGTCTGACGAACCGGACCTCGCCGCCTCTGCCGACCAGTGTGAATCGTCATAGTTCTCAGAGCGCCACAATTCGGCTGGGAGATTTCCGATATCCCAATATTTCCATACGGAACCTGTAGCAATCAAGATCCCGCCGTTTTCCAGTATCGATGCGGTTTTACGGTTTTTTTCGCCCCCCCCCAGACAAGCAAATGATTTCCAGTTTTCACGATCATAAAAGGGGATGTCCAACGAAGCGGCGCGTCGGCGTCATCCGATAACCCCAACCATCAAGAGAAACCGAGTCTGGACCTGTGTTGACCAATCCGATCCAGTCCGAAAAATCGCCGTCCTCGTCGGCATTCATCGAACGATTCGACGCCACGACTTCATTGATACGCATCTCTCCTTGGGCAACCGTACCGATCAGCATGGCCGCTGCGCAAAATCCCAGACACGTGTTGGCGACAATTTTCGCATGACATTCACGAATGATGAAACGCGTGTCCTTCAAAACAGGACATGTACCCGCCGAATATGCACTAGAAACGTCACAACAGTAAATACTGCAGACAGTCACTTGACAGAGACAACGGTTTTTTCTAAAGTGTGGATCTTCCTGCGGTGCGTCTAAGGAGACAATCCCCGCTGCGGGTCATCTGGCCTTTCCGGCTCGATTTCTCTTTGCATTAAGCGGGGATATTCTTTATAGTATGCGCCGGAAAGTTAACAAAAGAAAAGAAAATGCGGAACAAGGACCGCTAAGCAGACTATGAGCCAGATTGATAAAACTGTTATTCGGAAGCAATTCCAACGTCACGAGCGTGACACCGGTTCCAGCGAAGTACAGATCGCTGTCCTCACTAAAGAGATCGAAATGCTCACCGAGCATCTCAAGGCCAACAAGAAGGACCACAGTTCTCGTTATGGGCTGATTCGCAAGGTGAATACTCGCCGCAGCCTGCTTGACTACCTCAAGCGCGAGGATGAGGCCATCTACCAAAAGGTCATCAAGGATCTTAGCCTCCGCCGTTAAAACGCGTTGGCAAACGGGTTGCGTGGCAGAAAAGCCGCGCAACCTGAGCTTGAATCCGCTTAGGCGGTAACCTTCCCACGGACCTTTTATCACTCAAACGAGTGAGCCATCTTTCCTGGTGTATAAGCTTGTCGGTCCTTGTCCGTTGAAAGGTAAAGCAGAATGAAAGAAACGACCTCGGTCTCCATCGCAGTTGGTGGAGCCCAGATGACTATTGAGACCGGACTTCTTGCACGCCAAGCCGCAGGTGCGACTGTATGCCGTTTAGGCGACTCCATGGTGTTTTCCGCCGTGACCAACACGGATAAGCCGCGTGAAGGTATTGATTTCTTCCCGTTACAGGTCGAGTACCGCGAAAAGTATTATGCCGCAGGCCGTTTTCCCGGCGGTTTTTTCAAGCGCGAGTCGCGCCCGAGCGAGAAGGAAATCCTTACGGCCCGCATCATTGACCGTCCCATTCGGCCGCTTTTCCCTGATGGTTATATTAACGACGTCCAAGTGAACAACATGGTTCTCTCGGCGGATTGCGAGAACGAAACCGATGTTCTGGCCGTCAATGCGGCGTCCGCAGCCCTGCACATCTCCGAAGTGCCTTTCATGGGACCTATCGGCTGTGTGCGCGTCGGACGTGTCAACGGCGCGTTCGTCATCAATCCCACTCATGCGCAGCGTAAGGAAAGCGATCTCGACCTGATCTACGCCGGCACGCGCGAACGCTTCTTAATGATGGAGGGCGGCGCCGCAGAAATCAGCGAAGAGGATTTCCTTGCTGCGATGAAGTTCGCGCATGTCGAGGTCGTCAAGATCGTTGACGCTCAACATGAACTGCGCAAGCTGCTCGGCAAAGCGCCCAAAGTCGTTGCCGACAAAGCCCCCGACGCCGAGAAGATCGCATTCCTTTATGCGAACGGCGGCGAGGCTTTGCGCAAAGCCCTGTTGATCGCCGACAAAGTGGAACGGCAAGACGCCGTCAAAGCCATCAAAGAAGATCTTCAGGCGAAGACGTTGGCGAAATGGCCAGAAGAAGTTACCGCCGCGTCCTTCGTGACACTCTTTGACACGATTGAAATCGATACGGTGCGCAAGAACATCCTTGAGGATGGCAAGCGCATCGACGGCCGCGGCGCCGACGATATTCGCAAGCTTTACGCGCAGATCGGCGTCATGCCCCGCGCCCACGGCTCGGCTATCTTCGAGCGCGGCGAAACGTCAGCCTTGGGATCGGTTACCCTCGGCACCAAGAAGGATGCGCAGGAACTCGACGCCATCACCGGCGGCGAAACCAGCAAGTCGTTCTTCCTGCACTACAATTTCCCGCCCTACAGTGTCGGCGAAGTCGGACGTCTCGGAAGCACAGGACGTCGCGAAATCGGCCACGGCGCCCTTGCCGAGCGCTCGCTCGCGCAGGTCATTCCGCAGGACTACCCCTACAGTATCCGCGTGGTCTCGGATATCATGGGATCAAACGGTTCGTCTTCAATGGCCTCCATCTGTGTCGGTTCGCTGGCGATGATGGATGCAGGCATCCCGATCAAGGCTCCCGTCGCGGGCGTTTCAGTCGGTCTCTTCACAAACAAGGATGAGAGTCAGAAGATTCTGGTCACAGACATCCTCGGATCCGAAGACCATTGCGGCAATATGGACTTCAAGGTTGCCGGCACCCGCAAAGGTATTACCGGGTTTCAAGTTGATCTGAAGTTGCGAGGCCTCACGTGGGACGTGGTGGAAGCTGCGCTCGCCCGTGCTAAACAGGGGCGTTTCCAAATCCTCGACTTCATGGCGTCGGTGATGCCGGCTCCGCGTGCGGAACTCTCCGCTTTCGCGCCGCGTATCACCGTCATGACAATTCCCGTGGATAAGATCGGTGCGCTCATCGGCCCCGGCGGTTCCAACATCCGTCGCGTATGCGAGATCTCCGGCGCACAAATCGACATCTCGGACGATGGCAAAGTCAGTATCTTCGCAAACAACGCGGAATCGCTGAAGTTGGCGACAGATGAAGTCGCCTCCATCTCCGCCGAGGCCGAAGAAGGCAAGATCTATGAAGGCACCGTCACAGGCATCAAGGAATTCTTCGACCACCCCGACCGGAT
>CAZTDL010000308.1:0-5658 GCA_964612775.1 uncultured Lentisphaeraceae bacterium | reverse complement strand
GTCTGCAGGGTGAGATGATTACCGTCCGCGCGAAAGGAGACATATCCGAAGACCGTGCCCCCGCGATTGACGAGCGCGAGCCGGTTTGTCGCCGCGTCGCGTGCGTTCACCACCGTCCATGCGGCCTGATCCGAGACAAACGAAAGTTTCCCCTCGACGGAAACCTTCTGTTCCTCATTCACCAAGGTGAGCCGAGAATCCTGTTCCGTGAACGAAACCTTCCACGCGCCGACCGTTAAACCCGCCAAAGCGACAAGCGTCGAAACCATATCCGCATCCTCCCAATTGAGCAAGGGCCTACCCCTAAGGCCAACTTGAACAGTGTATACCGCGCCGCAATGGCTCGTCCAATGGATTCCGCCCGGACAGCGCAATCCGTGAAGTGCAATCGGTTAGGAGTTGAGGGACACTTGGAATGTCTTGATGTCCCGATACGACCGCTCAGCCACTTTTTTACCTTTCGGTACCCTTTACTATGAGGCAATGCGTAAGAGGGATTTTGATTGCAACTGGATTACAGATGCAATAATATAGACGTCTAATTGAAAGGGATACATTTATGAACACAGCGACACTACAGGTGCGGTTGGACAATCAGCTTAAAAAAGACGCGGACCTGTTTTTTTCAGCGGCTGGGCTGGACATGACGACCGCTGTAAGAATGTTCCTTCGCCAAGTCGTGATTCGGCAGGCGATTCCATTCGAGATTGTCGCAAGCGATGCCTTTTATGCGCCAGCCAACCGGAAAGTGCTTAAAAAATCCATTCAACAACTTGAGTCAGGCAAAGGGAAGCCCCATTCACTCATAGAGGGCTAGCCCGTGAAAAAAGTTTTTTCGGATGAGGGTTGGGCGGATTATATCTACTGGCAAACCCAAGACAAGAAAACACTCAAGCGCATCAATGCCCTGCTTCAAGACATTGAGCGAAACGGGCACAAGGGGATTGGAAACCCCGAAATACTCAAGGGGATGTCGGGTTATTGGAGCCGTCGCATCAATGAAAAAGATCGGCTCGTGTACAAGATTGGCGACAGCGAAATCATGATAGCTCAGTGCCGCACTCATTATGGTGATCATTAATGAGAGCCGATGGTCCGGCGGAGGGGCGGCACGCCTAATCGTAATCATAATCTTGAGTTGAACGTGTTCGCATGAGCACACGGTCACCATAAAAGAGATTTTTGACCATGAGGAACGGGCCGTATATGAGGCCGACAACCGGCGGTTAGCGATAAGGATTAGGAAGGAGATATTTTCTTAACTTAGCGCCATTCATGCCGGTCCTTTTATCCGCTGCGCTTATTTCACGCAGAACGCCCCGGGCGCGAGAGATGAACCGTCCTCCAGCGCGGCAGGCGTTTCCCCGAAATTGACGGTGACGACCGTGCCGTCCGCGAACGTCGAGCGCTGGACCGTACGGTCGGCCGTGAGCGCGCGATGGTCGAGCATCTCCGAATAGCCTGTCTTGCGGGCGACCGGACACGTCGTCTTGTAGCTGCGGATGAAGTCCTCTTTCCGTTCGGCCCACAGGCGGTGGTCGAAGATGTACATCGGCGCCGTGCCGTAGAGGACGTTGAAGAGGTCGCGCTTCGGCCACAGGTAGATCGGGCGGTTTGAATAGTCGTACCAGTACCAGTGTGAACAGACGCAGTCGTGGTACACGAGCTCGAAGAGCGGAATGCGGTACTTCTCGCCGAGGTTGAAGTCTACCACACGCGAGATCTCGGCCGGCGTCACGTTCGTGGGGTAGAGACCTTCGCGGAAGATGTCCGTGCGGTTCGCGCCGGGGCGGCCGTGCGGCATCCGGCTGTTCCCCGGCGAAAGCATGCCCTCGAAATAATCGCACACCGGCACGGCCGCGTCCATGCCCTGCTCGCTGCCGACGATGAGGTTGAACTCGCGCCCGAGCAGCCCGAGCAGCTCGCACGCCGCCGCGCGGCTCTGTGAGCGCGTCATCGGATGCGCAGGATTCTCGCACTCATCCCAGCCGCACGCCGTGGTCACGTCGATGAACCGCGTGTTGAACGGAATCGTCTGCAGCTCGCGCGCGACGTTCCGGCGTTCGCGCGCGGGCTGTTTGAGCGTACACTGCGTGGCGCAATGATGCGTTTTGCCGTCCTTGCCGCGTACGCCCCAAGCCTTGGCCCAATCGTTCGGATCGGCCGATTTCCAGATGATGTCGTCGGGCCAGGCGGACGTGTTGCGGCAGATTTCGTTGTCGGGATTCGGCTTCATCCCGATCGCCTCCATCTGTTCGGGATAGTAGACGTCGCGGTAGCAGTCGTAGCGTCCCACGAGCACGTCCGGCATCGCCGCGAGCGCGGCAACGGTCTCCGCGCCGCCGCCCGAACTCCACAGGAAACGGTCGAGCCCGGCCGCTTTCAATTCCTTCGCCATGTCGACGGCGCCGGGTTCCTTCCAACCGCCGAAATACCACACGTTCGCCGCGCCCAACAGACGGTCGATGCGCGGACGCGCCTTCGCCTTTTCGCGGAACGTTTTCACGAGACCGTTCGCCGCCGCGTACGCACGGTAACGTTTCGCCATCGCGACGTAACCGCCCGACGTCAGAAACACGTAGCGCGCGCCGCGTGTAACCGAACTGCCCGCGCGTCGGCGCCCACCCCGGCGCGGCCCCCGCCAGAACGCCCTTCGCCCGGTACGCCGTCATCTTCGCATCGTCCGGCGTTTCTAGGATGGTCATCCAGCCCGCCCCCTCGGCGCCTTCGGAAATGCCGAAGAACGGCATCGACATCGACGCGCTGTGCGCGGAAAGATCCCCGATCGACAACGTGTTCGTGCCGAGCGGCAGCAGAAAACCTTCGCTGACGGGCACGACGAGAAAATCCCCCGTCCGGGATGCGAAGGCGTCCGGATACGCGAACGTCCTTTTCAGCGCCCCATCGCCGGAGACGGACGCCGTGAACTCCGCCGGCGCGGACGGGTCGAGGGCGAAACGGACCGTTCTCTCTCCGCGCGTCAGGGCGTCTGTCACGTCGATCTCCAGTTCACCTGCCGCCGGACGGCGCGCGGCCCGCACGAGATAGGCCGGGAAATCGCCCGCCGAAGCGGTGGAAGCCCACGTCCGCCCCGTCCGTTTGTCCGTCACGGAGAGCCCCAGGTTGTCCGTCCGCACGTCCACCGCCAGCGCGTCCGACTCAAGCGTCCACCTCTCCGGCAGGTTCGCCGCCAGCGGCACGCATCCCGCCTTTTCCAGAAGCTCGTCGCCGACGTCGCCCGTGTACGGACCTGTTCCGCCGACGCGCGCCTGTATCCCCGTCGCGCCGAGCGGAATCGTGAACACGCTTTCGCACGCTTCACCCGCGAAGAAATCCTTCGCGCCGAAGCCCCACCTCAGCACCTTCCCCTTTTCACCCGTCAAGACAACCGACACGTGCGCCTTCTGCTTCACGGGCGCCCCCGGCACCGCGGCCGAACGGCAGGCCAGACGGTAGATTTCGCCGGGCTTCACCGCGACGCTGCCGCCTTTCAGCGTCAAGGCCCAATCCTGCTTTCCCGTGTGGACGACGCGGTACATTCCGTTCGTCGCCGTCAGCGAGATTTTTCCGTCGCGCGCGTACGGAGCGCCGTATTCGGCGAAACCGGCGGACACCGCCAATCCGCACAACAAACCAATCATCACTTTATTCATGATCGCTCTTCAACTTGTGGTTCATACACAGGTAGAACAATGCCAGTAAAGGGATAAAAGTCAAGCACTCAGGGGGATAAAAAGATAAATCGCGGAGGGATAAAAAGTGTCATGCAAGCCGTCGAGACCCATTATTTTCCCGCAGGGGACTCTGCGGTCTAAAGGCCTGTCCCTTTATCCTCTTATGTTTTCTGCCCGCGAATTCACGCGAACCGGCGCGAATGACACCCGTTCTTTTAACCGCAGATTTCTAATTCAATCTCGGAATCTGCGGGCAAGATTCGTGGTTTGTTTGCAACACGTTATTCCGTCGGTGGCAACGAGGTGCGGATATCGTCCTTGTAGAGCCCGATTTTTTCCAAGGGGATGGGCTGGAATCCGATATTAAAAGCCGGGGAGTCGGCCTTGAGCCGGAAATTTCCGGCTTTCTCGTCCTCGAATTTCGGGTCGAGATCGAGCAGGTTGTATTTGAAGACCAGATACGGATAAGCATTTTTCTCGATGCTGTCCCACTTTCCTCCCCATTGGATATTCCGAACGATCACATTGCCTTTGGGCGCCGTGCGGTCGGGATCGTCGAGAATGCCCGCGAGCGTCGGATAACGCGAGCGCCAGGGTTCCGTCGCATAGGGCATTTCAGTCACGGAGCGGATCAGCCGGTTTGTCCCGTCGGATTGCCAGCCGTCGAGGCCGCGGGCGTCTACATAGAGCGCGGCTTTGCAGTTTACGAAAACGTTGTTCTCGACGGTCGTGTCGTGGCCGCCTCCGATCACGACCGCGTTTCTCACGCGGACAAAAAGATTGCCGAAAACAAGGGCGGAGGAGAACTGGTCGTCCAAATAGACTCCGCAACAGCCTTTGTCCTGATAGCCTTGGATTTCGTGCAGATAGTTGTGGCGAATCACGTTGCCGCGCATGCTCCAGTTATAGCCGCTGTACATGACTCCCGCATCGTTGGACTGCGTCACCACATGATAAATCTCGTTGTACTCGATCACATGATCGTTACCGCTGAAACCGATGGCCATGTGCGGCGCGTCGTGAATCAGATTGTTCGCCGCCCGGTTGCCGACGCCGTCTAAATGAATCGCCGATCGGTAGACGGGTTTCCAAAGCGCGTAGTGATGAATGTGGTTGTTGACGGCTTCGAGTCCGCCGGGCGTCAGCGTCCGACGGTCGCCGCCGGACAGACTGATGCCCCCTTGCGCGGTTTGATAAATGTCGCAACCAACCACGCGGTGGCGCAAACCGGACGCGTTCACCGCCGACCCGCCGACGTTGCGGATCACGCAGCCGAGGATCTGGTCGTCATTGCCGCCCGAAATCGAGACCGTATCGTCGCGGCTGCCCGCCAAGATGAAACCGCGCAACGTGACAAAACTCGTTTTCTTCATTTCGATCACATGCGGCAGAACCGAAACCATCGCGTAGCCATTTGTGGGCGACGCTGCGGGTGGCCAAAAATAAAGGATGCCGTTTTCGTGATCGAGATACCACTCGCAGGGGCGGTCTAGTTCGCAGAGCAGGTTGTAGGCGTAGTAGCGTTGCCCTTTTCGGAAACCGAAGGCGTGCCGGGGCTTTTCCGGCAGTGTGATGGTTCGTTGTTCGGTGTCGATAGACGCTACGCGATAACGCTGGTCGGCCCAGTCGTGGAACCAGTAGCCGTGCAGCATGGCGTCCTTTTCGCCCGTCCAGCGTTTTGGCCGATCATCGGCGTAGGAAAAAATGCCGCTCATGCTGCCTTTGACGCCCTGAATGGCGTGACCGTCCCAAACCTTCAGCTCGCCGACTTCAACGGCACCGTCGTTCGGCCAGCGGGCGAGCGTCATGGGCTTGTCGTCGAAGAAAAACTGAAGTCCCGGTCTTGACGCGGTCCACGAGGCATCGGACTCCATCCTCCCGAAGTCGGTTATTCCCATCGCGCGAAGATCTGCCTGCCAGACGTTCGTGTGGGCGGCCGCGTCCAAACGCGCGAGCACGGCGGAGTTGGTGACGTGCGACCACC
>CAZTDL010000307.1:0-5683 GCA_964612775.1 uncultured Lentisphaeraceae bacterium | reverse complement strand
CGGTTCCGCCCACCACGATATTGGTGCTGTTGAGGCCGAACGTGCCATTGCTGTCCACCACAAGCGTTCCGTTGCTCACGGAGAAGCTTCCCGTCGTCGAGGTGGCCGCATTGGTGAGCGTCAAGGTCCCTGTGCCGGTTTTAAACAAGCTGACGGCGCCGGTGAATTTGGCGTCGAAGAGGGTGTTCGCGCTCTGGTTGACCGTCAGCAACGCGGGGGTCGCGCTGGTGACCGTGCGTGTCCCCGGGCTCGTGGTGCCAAGATACAGCTTGCTGACCGTCTGGTCGTTGCCGTTGAGGTTCAGCGTGCCGTTCGGGCCGTAACCGATGCCCAGCCTCAGGCTGGCCGACGGCGGCAGCGCGTTCGGCACATCGCAGCGCAGCGTGCCGCTTGCAATCATCGTGTCCGGCCAGTTATTGCCGGCCACGGCCACGACGGTCAGGCCGCCGGAGTCGGTGTAGAAGGTTTTTGAGCCGAGATTGAGGGGTTTCTCCGTGAAGATTGTCGTCGTACCGGAATTAATGACCAAGCTGCCGCCCGGGTCGCCGGCCCCCATAGTCATTCCGCCTTGGACAACCAGCATGCCCGTGTAAACCACGAGTCTGACTTGGCTGAGAACGGTCACCGGGCCGCTCAGGGTATTACTGCCGTTGTCGATGCGAAGCGTACCCGCATTGTTTTTTTCACCATTCAGAATCAATGGCTCTTTGAGATTGAGATTGCCGTTTAGGGAGAGAAGGCATCCCGCGAATCCATTCACAATGGTGTTGCCGTTGGTGCTTCCCAAGGCATTTTCGTGATAAATTCTGAGCGTTCCATTGCTGACGACGACAGCTCCGTCAAAGGTATTGCTCGTATAGAGATTCAGCGTGCCGAATTCGGTTTTGGTGATGTTGCAAGGCACGATTCCGTCATCAATGGTGCCCGTCACGTTCAGCGTTGTTACGCCCAGATTATTGGTTCCGATATTCCATGTTTGATTATCGCTCAACACGATATCCTCTGTTATGGCGTAGGTCCGCGCGGCCGCGTTCGGCGCCAAAGCCAAGAGGCCGCCCGCACCGTTGGTGATAATCCCCGCGCCTGCCGCCAGCGTGAAGTTCCCGTCGCGATTTAACGTCATGCCGTAAAACCCCGTTGCGACGTCCACCGCAGCCGTAGCCCCTCCACTGCCAAAGATCGCATAGGTGGTGCCGTTTAACGCCGGTATAGCATCGCCGTCCCAGTTGGCGGGTGTGCTGATCAGCGTGTCCGCTCCTCCTTCCGCATCCCAAAGGCAAGTCGTCGAGGTGATCGGGGGACTGCTGAGCACGTTGATCACACCTGTCCCGTCGAAATGCGCATCATCGGAAAACAGAGCGCCGCTGGAAGTGGTTCCATACGTGCCGCGCGCCTGCTGAATGCCGTTCATAAACAGTTTGCTGACCGTTTCCGTGAGACCGGTGCCGATCTTCACTTTCGCTCCGTCAGCAATGGAGAGGCTGGCGTTATCCGCCAGAGCGGTTGCGATCCGCAAATCCAACAGGCCACCGGCGACCATCACGTTTGTGCTGGCGCTGAATCCCGCCCCGTATTCAATCACAAGCGTTCCGTTACTTACGATGACATTTCCGGTGGTGGCAGAAACCACATTAGAAAAGGAAAGGTTGCCCGTTCCCGTTTTCACCAGACTCGCGACTCCGGAAATGCTGCCGTTGACTGTGGTCGCGGCGTTCTGATTCACAGTCAGCGTGGCGGGCGTCGCGCTGGTGATCTCGCGGGTGCCTGCCGTCGTATACGTGCAGAGGAGCTGTCCGATGGTCTGATTGTGGCCGTTTAAGTTGACCCCGCTCGGGTTTCCTCCCCCGAAACGTAAAAGTCCTGAAACCGCCAGTGCGTTATCCACGTCGGTACGCAGATAACCGCCGGACACTTCACACGTCCCCCATATATTGTTGGTTACGGCCAGAATAATCAGACCGGTGGTATGTGCGTAAAAGGTGTTCCCGTCGATGGTCGCCGGCTTTTCCGCGATCCGGATAAAGGTGCCGCTGTCCGCGCCCAGCACGAACTGGCCACCCGTCGCCCCGCCGATCAGGTCGAGGCTTCCGGCATTTGTTTTGATGCGCGACCCGTTGAGAATAACGCCGCTGACAATGTTGCTGCCGCTTTTGTTGCGCATGGCACCGTTGTATCCCGTGCTTGAGTCTCCATAGAGGGTGAAGGACTCCGGCACTGTAATGTTGCCGTATAACTCAATGATGCCGCCGTCCTCCACGACGGTTGTCCCCGTCGTGTCACCCAATGCATTCCCGTGCGTGACGCGTAATACGCCGCCCGCTTTGACGCGCGTTTCGCCGACATAGGTGTTGTTTCCGGAAAGCGTTAAGGGTTGCGCGCCCATTTTCGTCAGGCCGCCCGCCCCGCTGATCGTATTGCTGACGACCAATGCGCCGTTGGAGGCGCAAAAAATGCGCGTGGCCGCTAGCGACAGCGGCAGGTTCAGCGTCTGGACAGAGGTGGAAAGGTTGGTCATATGGCCGTCCAAGGCCAGCCCGTTGCCCGCCAATGTAAACGCGCCCGCGCCGCTGTTAAAAGTGATTCCCGCGAAGGAGGTGCCGTCCGCGAGATTGTTGGTGTTCGTCACTTTTACGGAGCCGCCGAAGAAAAGAGCATCGCCGGCAACGGGTATTGTGCCGTCCCAGTTATCGGCTAAATCCCAGTTGGCCTCCGTGCCGCCGCCGTCCCACGTGCGGTTTGCCGCATCAACCGTAAATGCGAGAAGAAATAGGCTGAACGCCATCGTTATCATGCTCTTCATGATCGTTCCTTATTGAAGTGATGGTTCCCCTCCCTGCCGGAGGAGACGATGAATGTCACTTAACTGAAATCATTGTTCCCGGCTTGTCGTATAAGACATGCAGAACGCCGCTGTCCGCGAAATGAGAGTCGTCAATATGGCTTGCGCCGCTGGTTGCCGTTCCGTAAGTGCCGCGCTCTTGCTGCAGGCCGTTGATATACAGTTTCTGAACGGTTGCGGACACGCCCGAAGCGATCTTGACTTTTCCAGCGTTGGCGATAAACAGGCTGGTTCCGTTCCACAACGCCGTTTCCGTGCGCAATTCTAAGATGCCGCCGTTGACGATGGTATTTGCGTTGGTGCCCAGACTCGCCGATTGGGCGACGACCACGGTACCCGTATTGACGGTGAAATCGCCCGTTGTCGTTGATATCCCGTTTGTGAAAGTAATCGTTCCCGTCCCGTTTTTAATGATGTGAACGGCTCCCGATATAAGGCCGTTATAGAGGGTCGTTGCGGATTGATTTAAGGTTAAGACGGCCGGTTTTACGCTCATGATCACGCGTGTTCCCGCGTTGACCGTATCGGTTGCCAGCTGACCGACAGTCTGATCGTAACCGTTTAGATCAAAGTTTCCGCTGGGCGAATGCCCGGCACCGATAACCAATCGTGTTGCGGCGGGCAGAACATTCGTTACGTCCGCCCGGATTTTTCCGCCGCTTCCCGCCGCACGGGTGTCTCCCCACGTATTGCCGGCCACGGCGAGGGCGATTAGACCGCTTTGGTCAAGATAGATAGACCCCGTTCCCAAATGAACGGAATGATCCCTGAAAAGGATGGTTCCTCCGCCCGGATTCAGAATAACATCGCCGCCTGAAGTGAGCGATTGGAAACCGCCGGCGAAAACCAGCGTGATGCCGCTTCCGCAGCCCACCCGGATTTCGTTGATTTTGGAAATCATACCCCATATCGTGTTGCTGCCGCCACTGCATGTCAGCGTCTGTCCGTAATTGGGACGCTGACCGTTGAGCGTCAGCGGTTCATAAATGTCAAGCCCTCCGCCGAGCTGCAGCCTTCCGTTCTGTCTGCCATACACCATTGTGGGGGCGTTGGTACTGCCCAGAGCGCAGGAGTGGGTCATCGCGAGCGTTCCGTTGGTTACGTAAGTCACGCCTTCGTACGTATTGCTCGCCGTCAGCGTGAATGTTCTGTTGGTCACGTCCGCGATGAGTCCGCCTGAACCGCTTATGGTTCCGTTCACGGTGAAATTCGCACCGGGGCTGTAGAACGTGGATAGGCCGCTAAGCGAGAGGGGCAATTTAACCGTTTGTGTGTTTGAGGACAGATTCGAGATATTGCCTTCCAATGTCACCGCGTTGCCCCAAAGCGAGAATGCTCCGGCTTCGCTGTTGAAGGTCATTCCCGAGAAAGCGGTACCGTCCGCGAGGTTGTTGGTGTTCGTCACTTTTGCGGAGCCGCCGAAGAAAAGAGCATCGCCGGCAACGGGTATTGTGCCGTCCCAGTTATCGGCCAAGTCCCAGTTGGCCTCTGTGCCGCCGCCGTCCCATATGCGGTTGGACGCAAGGGTTGAACTTGCCAGAAGGGCTATACCCAATATCATGATGATGCGGTTGTTCATGCGCTTAATCTCGTCGTCCCAGATTTAGATCTTTTTTTGCCGATAGATGCGGTTTCTTCCGAAAGCGGGGTCTGCAAAGAGTCGTTAAATTCCAACGCTTAGCGTACCCGGATCAGTGTGCCCGGCGGCAGCAGGATCACCTCGCCGTTGGCGCGCTGCTTCGCGATTTGCTGACTCGGCGAAATGATCTTGGCGAGCTGGGCCGCGCTCAGCGTAGCCGCGTCGCCCACAAAGAAATGGTTCGCGCCGCCGGGCTTGAGGTTGCGCAGCAGCAGCGTTCCATCCCAAGCGATACCCGCGCTGTCCGCACAGGTCAGAGTGCAGGCCGACGTGCCGAAATCGATGGTTGCAGCGCCGTCCACGTCCAGCGCGCCGACCGTCTCGCTGAAGCCTTTCAGATCGAACACGCCACCGGTCAAACGCAGAGGGCTTGCATCCGCGATACGCTCATCCGCGCCAAGCCGCAACGTGCCCGCCGCTACCGTGGTCGTCCCGGTGTACGTGTTGGCCGCCACGAACAGCACCGTGCCTGTGCCGGGTATCGAGACACCTCCGGGGCCGCTTATGCCGCCGGTGATGAAGAGCGTGTTGGTGCCCGCGGTGACCGAGAGGAGCTGCAACGTATTACTGACCGTAACGGATCCGCCGAGAGTAACGTTGACGTTGGAGATGCTGCCGAACGCGGATGTTCCGTTCGTGGCGCAGGAAACAATACCGCGCGCAAAGGTGAAGGCGCTGTTGGCGGGGCCCGCGAAAGCGAAGGTCGGCGTGTCGGCGGGCTACGTGTCCGCGTCACCGATGATCACGTCATTGGTGCAGTTGCCAAGCACGCTGTTGCCGCCTTTCGGCACGCTAAAGGTCGCGAGCAGTCGGCCGCTGCGGATGATGGTCGTGCCGCGGAAGGTGCTTGAGTTGCTGTTGAGGCGCAACGTGCCGGCACCGGTCTTTCGCACATGGCTGTTGGCAATTCCAGAATAAATGGCGAGTTGGCTCAAAATGTCGAGGTCGACCTCGTCCGCACCGTCATTGATATCAAAGACATGCGTGTTGTATAGCCGGTCGCCTACCGAATTGGTGGTCGGCCCGCATAGCAACCACGTCCCAGTCGTGATGCGAGCGCAGCTTTGTGTGCCGACGTATTGGACCATCATTTCGCCGCCGTTGACATAATTCTCCATCGGGTTGTTGAAACCCAACTCGGCACCGTCGCCCAAGACGAGCGCGGGCCCTTGGCTGGCTAGGCAATGTAGACTATGTTGAACCAC
>CAZTDL010000306.1:0-5696 GCA_964612775.1 uncultured Lentisphaeraceae bacterium | reverse complement strand
CGAGCGGCAATGTAAGTGTAAGCGTCTCGGGAAAACCGACAAACATATAAAGGCCGATCACGTGAACCGGCAATCCGTCAATCATAAGCTGCGTGATTTTGACCAACAAACCGATCATCAGCACAAAGGAAAGAATCAGCCACGACAAAAAGAACGCGCGAATGAAGGCGTATAGAACATATCGCTCAATGATCTTCATATGCGATCCGCCACATTTTGCAAACGGGCACCTCCCGCAAACGCGGAGACGAGTAGCAGAAGAGAAACCGCACCAAAAAGCGTGACCACCGAACGCATATCGTTTGAGAGCACTCCGTGACCGACCATGACATACACGAGTGTGGACGGCAACATGCCGATAAACGACGCGCTCAAATAACACCGGAACGGAATTCGCAGAAGACCGCACGCCAGATTGGTTATCGCAAAATTTGAGAGGGGAAACAGGCGTACCGCCATGATCGCTAAAAACGGATGAGAACTGGACTGGACGGAGCGAAACCAAGACATGTTTTCGAGGGCCGCCCGCTCCCTGTCCGACAGAAGCAGTTGCGCCAGCCCGTAGTGAAGCCCCGCGCCCAACACACCCGTCAGGCTTGACAATAACACGCCGTCCCGAATTCCATACGCGAATCCGCAAAGGATGGCAAACGGCCACCGGGGCATTAGCGCGATGGGCAAACAAGAACCTAAAATCAGCAGGAGCGCATACCCCCATAAGCCCGAATGGACAACCAGAACGCGTAGATGATCAAGGTGAAAGACATCTCTCAATCCCGGCAGACGGACCAATGCCGCTAACCCGAGCGTTACTCCCATCACCTTGACGGCGAACATCCACCAAACAGATCTGAAGAACACCTTCACTTGAGCACCTCCACATCATAGACGCGAGAACGGCTCTTCAGCCAGTGAACGGCCATCAGATCGAAAATCGTACGCTTCAAGCGACCCCAGTTGGAATACTTACTCTCGCCCGCATGGCGAGGACGATGTCTCACCTCAACTTGGCAGATCCGTCCGCCTTGCATCGCCACCAAGGAACCCAAAAAACGATGCATTCCGTTCCAAGGCTGCAAACCGCGCAAAAAATCCGACTTGAAGGCTTTGACGGAACAGCCCGTATCGTAAATTGTCTCGCGAAGCACCGCGTTGCGGACGCTGTTCGCGAGTCGGCTGCCGACCCGTTTCCAGAAGGTGTCTTGTCTGTGGCCCCGATAACCACAACAGCAGTCGCAAGCCGGTCCGATTTTCGCTACTAACAAAGGGATATCGGCGGGAACGTTCTGGCCATCCCCGTCCATCGTCACGACAAAACGCCCTCGTGCATATTGAAAACCGGTGTGAAACGCAAAACTTTGCCCGACGTTCTTGTTATGGCGCAGCACGCGGATCACGGGCTTGACGCGTGCCATATCTTGCGCAATACGTGCCGTGCTGTCGGACGATCCGTCATCAATCACAAGAATTTCAAAAGTCTTTCCCAACGTGTGCTCCATGGTTTCAACGACTTCCGAGAGAACTTCCGGCAGGCATTGTGACTCGTTGAACACCGGTACCACAATCGAAACCTCTGGAACGTTATAAGTATCGGACACGTCCATTTGAAAAACGCCCTTCATTCGTGAGTCAACGGATAGAACTCTGCAGGCCCCATGACATGAACCAGGCGCCACCGTTGACTCAATGCCCGTTTATCTGTCACGTATTTCTTTAAGAGCTGATCGATGTCTGCCTCCTGATGCCCTCTGCGATAGACCACGAAATGGTCCCCGCCGTCGTCTAACAGTTTCGGAAGATCATCGAGATTCACAAGAGGCACGGTATGATCATAATAGAATGATAGTCCATTGAGATGCTTTTTTCCAAAAATAGCCAGACGCGTTGGGTCCTGAACGCCCCCCGGCCCTGTCAGCAGCCGATGCAAGTAGGCCATATCACGCTCGTTCTCAACACACGCCGTCAGGCCTTTGCCAATGATGAAAAGTGCAAACATTAAACATGCGACACGGCGTGCAATTTTACAAAACCACGGCGCGCGCCCATCAATCGCCAGCAACAGACGTCCCGTGCCCGCCGCAATCGGTACAAACAACGGCAGAATGTAGAGCGGCAACTTTGACCGACTCAGCATAAAAACGGCCAGCGGCAGGGCTGTTGACAAAACCAACCAAAACGTTTCGTCCGAACGTCTGAACCACGCACATTTAATGCCGCCAGATTGAATCATATGATCGCGGATAGCGCGCCAACGGAATGCAAGCCAAGCGCCCCAAGGCAGTGTCCCAAAGAGCAGAACCGGTAAATAGATCACAAAATTCTTATAGAATTCCGGATTTCGATTGAACTTATCTGACAGTGATCGGTTCACAACCTCGTCATGAATCCAATACCCGGTCAATCCGGGATGCGTCCATGCCTCCCACGCATACCAACTAACGCCGACAATAAGAAACAACGCGATTGCCGATGGCGCCAACAGCGGAATGAAGCGTCTTTTCTGCTGAGGCAGACGAGCCCAGGTTATGACCATGGCCGGCACCGCCAAAAGCGCTGGCGGTCCCTTAACGAGAAAGGCTGTCCCGAGAAGAACCCATAGCAGATGGGTCGCGGCGACAGACCGCTTGCGCATGACTTCCCAAAAACAGGCTTGTGCGAGCGCAAGCGCGGCTGTCAACGGATAGTCCGTAGACACGACCTGACTGGCGATCATGGGTATCGCTGCAGTGGCGTAAACCAACGCGCTCATGCGTGCACTAAGACGATCATCCCACAGGCGAAACGCTAGCCACCAGACCGCTATGATCGACAGAAGGTAACACGGTATCAAATAAAGGCGGGCCGCCCATGTCGTCGCCCCCAGCACACGATAGGGAAGGGCTATCGCGAGATAGGTTACCGGCGGCTTCGTCCAATGCGGGTGTCCGTTTAACATCGGCACAAGCCACGTCCCCGCCTGTCCCATTTCACGTCCGCATTCGGCATAGCGCCCTTCAGTCGACTCGTAAAGCCCTCTGGACCCATGAAACAAAGTTGCTGCAAACAATGCTATCGCAAGTAAAACCGGAAGTCGTAACGGAAAATCCGTTAGCCACAAAGCTCGCGAATTTCTCTCATTCATTTGGGTAGAATAGTCTTCCCATGATGACCGGGAAATGAAATAAAAATTACCGGAATGTAATTCTTTTTTCATTCGCCGGGAATAATTCAAATCGATACTATAAATTTTCATGTGTTTCGCAGCACGACAACTATGGAGATAAATGAGAGTTCTTGTTACAGGTGTAGCCGGATTCATAGGTTTCCATTTGGCTAG
The DNA here is from genome assembly GCA_964612775.1 of uncultured Lentisphaeraceae bacterium. GTDB lineage: Bacteria > Verrucomicrobiota > Kiritimatiellia > RFP12 > UBA1067 > DAOPZC01. The sequence goes on along the minus strand of CAZTDL010000306.1, from coordinate 2,380 downwards.
TCGCCTTTTGAGAGAGGGCCATGACGTCACAGGTGTGGACAATCTGGCCCCTTTTTATAACGTGCAGCTAAAGCGTGACCGTCTAAGCGAGCTTGTCGGTTACTCTGACGCGTCCGGAGGGCGTTTTGTTTTTCATGAGTCGGATGTTTGCGATCTGCCCGCGATGAATCGGTTCTGTGAAGAGAGCCAACCGGAATGTATCGTGCATTTGGCTGCGCAACCGGGTGTCCGGTATTCAGTTAAGTATCCTTTCGCCTGCCAGAAAGCGAACTTGGACGGATTTCTCACCGTGCTGGAGTGTGGTCGTTCTGCCGCCGTAAAGCCGCGTCTAATCTATGCGTCATCATCGTCCGTCTACGGAAATAACAAAACGTTGCCCTTTTCAGAAGCGCAAGCCGTCGATCACCCTGTAAGCCTCTACGCCGCCACAAAAAAAGCCAATGAGCTGATGGCGCACGTGTATTCTAAATTATATGACATGCAGACTATCGGATTGAGATTCTTTACGGTTTACGGTCCTTGGTATCGGCCGGACATGGCGATTTATCTCTTTGCGGATGCGATAACCCAGGGGCAACCTCTCCATGTTTTTAACGGCGGCGAGATGAGGAGAGACTTCACCTATGTTGATGACATCGTTGACGGTATTATGCGATGCATATCCGGGAAAAACTTTGACCGGTACGAAATCTTTAACATCGGCAATAACAAGGCCGAGCGACTGATGGATGTGATCAACCTTTTATCCGCGGAATTTGGGATTACGCCGAAACTGGAGTTTTGTCCCATGCAAGATGGCGACGTGTCTTCAACATGGGCGAATATAGACCGTTTAAAGGCGAGAACGGGATATGAGCCGACAACGTCCATACAGATCGGCATCCCACGATTTGTCGCTTGGTATAAGTCGTATGTTTTGCGAAAATGAATTGACGTTTTCAGTCCGACAAGTCCCTATCTGCTTACGCTTTGCCAACGGTCACACTCGAAAAACGGCTGATTAGCGCCGATTCCTGCTGCGTACGCCCGGTAAAAAACATTCGAGCCATCGACCTGTACCCTGACAAACGTGTTGGTTTTGCCATGGCCCGCCGCACCGGCATCCACCTGAAAAACATCGCCTTTTTCGTCCGGGAAAGCCGTACTGTCATTTGCGGCAGCGCTTTGAGGATTGAGCACGCGAAGTCGACTGTAGGCGTGGGTATGTCCGACAAAAACGGCGCGTACGCGTCCGCTTGAAGTCAGCATTCGCCAAAATGCGTCACGGTCTTCTATTTTCTCGTTAAACGAATCGGTCAAATGCCCGCCGCGCGGGAAGGCGGGTTCATGAAACGCGACAAAAATATGTTCAACACTTACAGGAGATGTGGCGATAACGTTTTCGACCCACTTTCGACCGTTAATGCCGATAACTCCTATCGCGTCGTTTTCCGTATAGGCATCAACCAAAATCAACCTCACATTCTTGTAATCGAAATAATAATCGCAAGCATTCGGTGACCGCCGAACAATGCCGGGGATTGAAGGAATCATGACATCACGGATAAACCTCAGATTTTCAAAACCCAGATCGTGATTGCCGACAACAGGTATCAGAGGCGGTCTCCGCATCGTGTCAGGAAACGCACTTAAATACTCTCCGTACACATCACGTGCCGGATCGATGTCACCCGCAACAAGAATCCAACTTGGAGAAAGAAAAGAGGACTGGGCCGTCGCCTTCATGTCGCGAATCTCGCATAATGCATTCAACCACGATGTTTTAGCCGCACGCGGGTCGGCGGCAACGGCAAACGAGAAGGCTTGGTCAGAAGCCTTTACCGCATCCATAGAGGTCAGGTAAAAAAACAGCGTGAAAAACAGCAGAAATGCCGTCCTCGACACATGCTTGCCGGAAGGGATTGCACGCAAGTTTATTTTTATGGGCTGGCCGTAAGCGTTATTCGTTAACATTATCAGAACAGGATATGCCGTACGTATTAACGTCGCATGATCACACAATGACAACAACGTAATGATATCGGGACACACAGGAAGATATCGTCAAACGAAGTCATTTTCACGGAGGGGCTTTCCATATGCTGACGGCCTCCGTGGCGGTCGAACGATGCAAGGCACATGCGAACAGCGCCGAAGTTTTTCGAAAAATTACCCCCGCATTTTTCATCGGCAACTCAAAAACGGCGTGATTTCCGTCGCACGATCTGTTTGGAGATGATGAGGATTGCGTCTGCGTATGGAACACACTAAAATAATATGACACGGATCAATCACAAGGAGTGGATCAATGGAAACGAAAAAGATCGTGATCATCGGCGGAGTGGCCGGCGGAGCAAGTGCCGCTGCGAGAGCGCGACGTTTAAATGAGGAGGCGGAAATT
>CAZTDL010000305.1:0-5722 GCA_964612775.1 uncultured Lentisphaeraceae bacterium | reverse complement strand
ACTGCGCAGAAAGGGTATGCGGGGAAGGCCCGCCTCTATCCCGGAATCGGTCTCTCGTGTTGGAAAGATCCGCGTGATGCAGTGAAAATGGCTGAGCAGATCGAAATTGTACGGGAACTTGGCCTGTCGGGCTTTACCGTCTTCAACTACGATTCCAACGCCGAGGCCGTCCTGCCGTATCTGCGGCTGGGCGCCACGGCGGACGCAGGCGGGTTGTCGAGATTCTGGCCGTTCTGAGAGGGGCCTGTACCGTCAAAAGCGTGGAATGCGGAAACAGGGCGGCACAAACTCCATGGCCCTGAACGCAAGGCCGCGTAGGGCATACTCAGCCTTTGAAGAAACAGATGAATGCGAAGGCGCAGACGGCGAGCAGGGTACACGGCACAAGAAAAATCGGACGCCACAGGAAGTGGGCTTCTCGGCGGAATTGGTCCATGACCATTCCCGTGATCAGCGTTCCCGCAAACAGGCCGATCCCGAGGGTGACTGTCGTGTAAAGCGCCTGCGCCGATCCGCGGATCTCCGGCGGGGCCACGCGGTTCACATAAATGAAGGCGGCGTCGAAAAAGAAAGCGAAGGCCAAGCCGTGAAAGGCCATGGAGGCGATCACGAGGCCGCGGCGACGCACGAACGCGTAGGCCTGGAACATGGCGATCCACAGGCCTGTCGCAATCGCCAAAGTCCATTGGTATCCGAGCTTCGGAAAGATCGCCGGCAGAATGAAAGCCATCGCCACGACCTGGGCGATTTGGGCGATGCTCATGTAGGCCGGGATGGCCGAGTGTGGCGTACCGATGTCTTCCAGAAAACGGGCCGTGCCCAGAAAATAGAACTGCAACTGTGTGCTGACGACAAAAGCGATCACCAAAAAGATGAGGAAATTCAGATCGGAAAGCATCGAAAGCGCCTGCACAAAGGGGATGGCCGCATCCGCTTTGTGCGAGGGCGGCGTGTGCGGAAGAAAGAAACAGAACACGCCCATGAGCAGCGATAAGATCCCCGCCATGATCAAGCCGTCGGAACCGCTGATCGTCCGCTTACCCAAGCGGCGCCACGCCGACAGCGCCAGCCCTGACAGCACCCAAGAGATCGCGCCCCAGACGCGGATACGGAAATACTCGACTTCAGGATGGGGGATATGCGCGAAGGCCAAGGCGTTGACCAGCGAGAGCGTCGGCGCGAAGCAGAGCGCGTAGAGCCCCATCAGGACGACAAGCGGCCAGAAGCGCGTGGCTCGGGCGGCGGCGAACAGGAACACGCAGCCCAGCAGATGCGCCCCGGCCAAATACCACTCGGTCGGACACCAGCGGTCCACGATCTGTCCCGCCGCAAGAGGTGCGATGATGCACCCCAGCGGCAGCGTCCCGTAGATCCATCCCAATTGTTTTCCGCTCATTTTCAGCGGTCCAAGAATTCGGGAAGCCAGCACCGGGGCCCAAGCGCCCCAGATGGCGAACTCCAAAAACATCATTCCGCTTAGAAGGGCATATCGTTTCCAATCCATTGGGAAGTCCTTTGTTCGGGGCGTTGAGGTGTCTAACAAACCGGATTTTGTCTGGTTTTGTAGTCGTCGTAGTACGTCCGGGTGTTGAACGCGTCTCTGGCGTATTCGAGGAATTTCCGCGTCCACGCCAGGTCCGCATCGCAGAGGAGGCTGGTCCAATCGTGCTGGAGATGGGCCCAGCAGATGCCTTTGTCGCGGAACGTGTCGACCTGCGTCTTGAGATAGCCGAGGTATTCGGCCTGTTTCTCCCAGCCGTTGTCGTGGCGCCACTGAGCGTCGATCCAGCCTTGAAGGGGAATCTCCAAAACGTTCGGGAATCCCTGGCGTTCGTAAAAGAACGGTTGCGCGTCCCAGCCGAGCGGAAAATAGTCCAAGCTGTTCCGTCCGTAGGAGCGAGTATAGACCATGCCGTGTTTCGCGACGAGCGCGAGAATGTCCGGCCTGTCCGCGAGTCCCCGGTAGTGCGTGTACGGCGTGGTGAGACCTTTGCAGTCGACGCCGAGGTGCCGTTTCAGCAGTTCGACCGGCTTGGCGATCTGTTCTTCAATCCGGTCGAAATCCAGTCCCCGCAAAAAGACCCGGCTTCCCGTTTCTTCCAGCACGGTTTTGAGCGGAAAGTGTTCGTGCGTGTGCTGGGCGATTTCGAACAGGCCCGACGCGAGACAGGCCTCCAGTTCGCGGAGATGTTTCTCAATGTTGCAGCCGACCATGAAAATCGTGGCCGGCACCTGTAACTCGGAGTGGAGCTTTACGATTTTTTTAAGGAAAACGGAGGTCGTGTCTTCGGGAACCTTCCGTCCCACCCACTTTTCGCCCGGAACCCGTCCGGGAATTCTTTCCACGTCGTAGCCGATGAGCAGGGTTGATTTCATTTGCTTTCTCCTTCGAAGCGAATGGTGTCGGTTGTGTAGACTACATGAACCGACGGATGTTTCAACAGGAACGACGCCGGATTCTCCGTGCTGACGGTTCCTTTTCTCATTTTTTCGAGAGGAACGGTTTGTTCTTCAAAGCAGGCCAGAAGCCAGATTTCCTTCGCGTCCAGAATCGACCGCATGCCCAGGGTGACCGCGCGGTGAGGAACGATCCGCGCGTCGTCCTGTGCGGTGAGGTGCGCGTTGGTCCGAATGGTCATGTCCTCCAGACGGATGACGCGGGACGGCAGTCCGGCGAAGGCGCTCTCCGAGAGTTCTCCCGCGGGGACGGGTTCGTTGAAGGCGATGTGTCCGTCGAATCCGATGCCCAGCAATTGGAAGTCCAGACCGCCGCCGTCCGCGATTTGAGCGTCGTATTTTTCGGGAGCGCGCGCGTCCGGAAAAAACATGCTTTCCCGCTTGAAGCCGAGCGCCGGATCCAGCAAATCGTAAAAATAGCGGGCCATATAGGCGCGGTAGCTGAGGGGGTGGTTCGGCGCGACATTCGCTCCGTCGTCGCCCACGTATTCGTCCAGATTGAAGGTGGAGAAATCCGACAGATCGAGCCGCGCGTTGTTCAGTCTGTCCGCAAGCAGTCTGTACAGACGAATCATCGTGTTTCCCGTCGCCAGGCCGATCCTTGCCCCGCGTCGGTCGGAACGCGCCCCGGAAATCACTTCGGCTATTCGCTGCGCCGCCAGGGCGCTCATGGCTTCATAGTTTTGAACCGCAGTCCATTTCACTTTCTGTTACTCCTTCTTTCGGCGCGTACGACGCGAGCGCAGCGACGGTCCGGCGGATATCGCCGAACCTGTCGCGGCCCGTTTCCCGCTCGATCACGAGCGTGCCGTCGTAGCCGATGTGTTTCAAAGCATGAAGAAAACGCGCGCCGCCGACCTGTCCCTGGCCCCAGGGAACTTCGGTGCCCCAGACGCCGGGGACGGCGGACGCCTGGGCGTCTTTGACGTGGACGTGGCGTATCCAGCGGCCCAGCAGCGGAAGAGCCTCGACCGGATCGCCTTTTCCGTAGAGAAGCATGTTGGCCGGGTCGAAGTTGACGCCGAGCGCGGGATGATTCAGTTGCACGAGCAGGTCGCGCAGTTCGGCGGCCGTTTCCTGCCCGGTCTCCAAAAGCAGCGATCGTCCATGCTCGGCGGCCGCGTCCGCGAGATCCGCCAGACGGCGGCGGAAACGGAGCGCTTCCTCGCGGTCGGGGCCGCCGATGAAACCGGCGTGCAGGGTCAGATAGGGGACGCCGAAATCGACCGCAACGGCCAGTGCGCGCAGGACCGTTTCGCGGTTCTGAGGCCAATGCGCATCCGGCACGATTCCGCCGGTCGCGCGGATGCTCTCCAGCGACGAGTAGTCTTCGTGCGAAAAGCCGATGGTCATCGCGCTGATCGCCCAGGGCTGTCTGCGCACGGACGCCAGATAGGCGTCGCCGTTTTCTTGGAAAGCGGGCTTCAGCGCCAGATTCACGCATCCGATGCCAAGCTCGGACGCGATTCGGGTCACGCCCTCCGGGTCCGTCTGAAGGGACCAGCTGCAAAGGGCGAGCGGCCATTTCCCGCACCTCGCTCCTGCGGCGTTTGCGGATGGGCGAGGTTGCTGGCGGTCAGAACGTTTCGGTGCTGACATGGATCGGTCTCCCTTCTTGCCGTACGGATTCGCGTTCGGCTTCCGCGATGGCCAGCGAGTTCCACGCCTGTCGCGGCGTGATGACCGCCGCCGTCCGGTCGCCGCGGACGGCTCTGACGAAATGGTCGATTTCTCTGGCGTAAGCGTCGCCCGGAGGCAGTTCGGGCGCATACGGTTCGCCGTCGAGAGGAAAGACTTTCAAGGCGGGTGTCTGCGCGTAATCGAACGCGAGGACGGCGTTCTCCAGAACGAGGGTGAAACGCATGTGCAGGCCGCAGGAAGGCGTCATGGCCCAGCCGCCTTCTGCCGTGACGAGCGCGGCGTCGGGATAGCGGTAGTGAGTGACGATGTGGGCCAGACCGCCCGTCGGCATTCGGGCGCCGTGGCTGCAGACGGACTCGGGGATGCCGAAAAGGGATTGAATGAAGTCCGTATCGTGGATGTGGAGATCGAACACCATTCCGCCGCTGCGCTCCTCGTCGTCGAACCAACTTCCCTGTTTGGTGCGCGCCGTGGCGGAGAGCCGCAGAAACGACGCGGCGATCACGCGCCCGTAGCGCCCGCTTTCGACGATTTCTTTGGCTTTCGCGTATTCCGGCCAGAAACGGATGCAGTGCCCGATCTGCAGAACCGCCTTGCGTTTTTCGGCCGCCTCCATCATCCGCTGGCCGTCCGCCCGCGTCAGCGCCATGGGCTTCTCGCACAGCACATGGACGCCCGCCTCCAGCGCCCGGACGGTCCATGCGGCGTGGAGATGGGAAGGAACCGCGATGGAGACGGCGTCGAGGCGTTCGCGGGCGAACATCGCCTCTGGGTCGGCGTAGACGGCAACGTCCCTGAGATCCGCCGCGCACGCGGCTCCGGCGATGTTGCCCGTCGGCCGGCCGGTGTTCTTCACGGCGGCCGCGTCGGTGTCGCAGATCGCGGTCACGACGGCGTCGCGTCGTACCCGCCAGCACCGGAAGTGCATGCGCCCCATGAAACCGAATCCGATGATTCCGACCCTGATCATGACGGTAGTCCTGTCCGAACGTCCTGTCCCGCAAAAAACCGATCCATGAGGGCGCTGTACTCGGCATCCGTATAGGCGTTTTCCTCAATCGACACCCAACCGTTGTAGCCGACCTCGTCGATGGTTTTTCGTACGGATTTCCAGTCGATGCTCCCTTTGCCGATGGGGACAAAATCGCCGTCGGTCTTTTTCGTGCGGTCGATCTTGAAATCTTTGATGTGGAGTTTGACGATGCTGCGGCCTAATGTTCGCAACCACTGCTCCGTCGGCGTGTAGCGGACGTGGTTGCCAAGGTCGAGATACGCCTTGACCCATGGGCTGTCGAATGAACGTATGAAAGCCGCCGCAAAGTCGGGAAGAACCCAGAGGTTGTTCCAGACATTTTCGAGCGCGATGAATACGCCTTCGCGTGCCGCGACGGGGAGCAGGTCTTCCACCGCCGCACGCGTCAATTCGGTCGCGCGGTTCTGCGCGTCGATATAGGCGGCGAACGGCGTGTTGTCGCCCTCGACCACCGAAGCGACGCGCAGCGTCTTCGGATCGAAATCGATTTTGAACCGGGAGGGCTTCGGCACGTTGCCGTTTACGCGGCACGGCACCAGCAGCATTGTGCTTGCGCCATACGCGGCGGCAACTTGTAGCCGCTGTTTCATC
>CAZTDL010000304.1:0-5724 GCA_964612775.1 uncultured Lentisphaeraceae bacterium | reverse complement strand
GCCAAGGACACGCTGATTCGCAAAGCCTTTTCCAATGTCATTTTTCGTCCTCGCCCTCGTCTGAAATCAACATCCGCGCAAGTGCATTACAGGTCACATTGCGTATGCAGTATTTCACAATCCTGTTTTGCCCACTAGCGACAGCCGCGCAAAATTGTTAGGATATATGCGAAATGAAAATAACGAATCGAAAGTCTGTACGCCGTCCGCATTTAGCTGCGCACACGCCGCGCGTGCTGCTGGTGATTCCGACCGCCAACATCATTCATCGGAAAATTCTGGATGGTATTCTGCGTTATGCTCATGAGAACGGTCCGTGGGAATTCCATATGCTGACCGGTTATTTTGAGGAACAGGGGATACAGCGGACAAAAGTGTGGGGGTGTACGGGGGCGATCGCTTTCACCGAAACCAAGGCCCATGTTAACGCCGTTCTTGCGGCAGGTGTTCCTGTTGTTTTTATCAATCCTCCCCGAAAGATGATGAAGAATAAAAGCGAGCTTTCGCGTCACTGTTGCGTTTTGCGCGATCATGATGCTATCGGGCGCGTGGGGGCCGACTTCTATCTTGAACGGCAGTACATGAATTTCGCTTATGTGGGCGACGTTAAGAATCAGCCATGGTCTTTGGAACGGGCGAGGGGGTTTACACGGCGTGTGGAGGAAGAGGGTTTTACGTGTGGTGTATATCCCATTCCCCCGCTGAAAGAGCGGGACGATTTCGCTTTGGAATGCGAGCGCCTGCGGACATGGCTTCGGCAACTTCCCAAGCCTGTGGCGGTGATGGCCGCCCGCGACCAACGGGCGCGTCAGATCCTCGACATGTGTATGGATGAGGGGCTCTCGGTTCCGCATGAAATCGCCGTGCTTGGAGTCAGCAACGACGAGATTTTCTGTGAGACCACAACCCCGTCGCTTTCCAGCATCGAGTTGGACGGCGAGAACACCGGCTTTGACTGCGCAAAATTGTTGGATGAACGGATGCGCGATGCCAAAGCCGCACGGAATCCTTGCGTTCTGTCTCTCAGCATGGCGCATGTGGTCACGCGCCGCTCGACCGACACTTCTTGCGTCGCTGATCCGCTTATGGCAAAAGCGATGGCGTTTGTTCACAAAAGCCTCGGCGCGCAAATCTCGGTTGCCGATGTGGCTCGGCATCTGAACATCTCGCGCCGGTTGCTGGAGATGAAGGCGCGCAAATTTCTCGGCCGGACCATCTGCGACGAGATTCAGCGTTTACGGCTCAACCATGCGCGCTCGCTGCTCCGCAACACCAAAATGACGGTGAGCGAGATCGCTGTGGCCTGTGGCTTCTATGATCCCAGCCACCTTGGGTTATGGTTCCGCAAACGTTTTCGCATATCGCCGACTGCCTTTCGTGCCGGTGCCCGTCACGAGTCGGCATGAATATCCATAATGCGGCAGGCAATGGATAGCCACGCCTCATGAAGCGTGAATATGAATGAAACGGCCTGATCCGTCGGGAAGCGTGGGGGGCGCGTTGCGTCGGCACGATCAGCCCGTTCCCGTTTTCTTGCCGTTCGGCCGGGCGTTTGGTCGGAGTGGGGTGCATCCCATCGCCTCAACCGTTATGTCCCGGCAGACGTATGCGTCGGAGCCATAGTTCGCTACGAGTTCGGGGCCGTACGCAAACGCGGTTCGGAAAACGTCGGGCGCGACGTGGTCGTCATTTTCGCCTAAGGTCGCACGGGCAGAATCAGAAGGATTTTCGACAGTTTCGATATCCGCAGGCAGGTCTGATCGCTTCACTTGCGCGCGGAGCATGCCGTTATGTTCCGGTTGAACAACAAGCGGTTTTCTTCTCGCGCCCATCTTTAATCCGTAGAAAATACCGTTTTACGGTTTCCGTCCCAGTCGCGCTTCCGCATCGCAAGAAGTTGGCCAACACCATCGCCAGCGGACATGAGAGTCTCGGATTTCCAATTGCCCAGAATTTGGACCGCTGCCTGCATGTGAGGGAAACGCCGTTGTCGTCTGTGCTCCTTTACGGCCCCGAAGGAATCGTCATGCAAAGGGCGACGGAACGGCTCTGCTTCGACGTTCGGCTGCTTCAAGACATGCGCACAACCGGTCTGCCGCATTGCCGTGAAAGGCGTCATGGCCTAGATGTGCCGAATATTTCGATTTCCGTGAAATGGTTGTAAGGGGTGGATGTGTTGCCGTTGCTGAAAATGCGCACGTAACGCGCCATGACGCCGTTACCTGCGATGCGGCGTCCGAAGTGGTCTTCGAAGTACTCTTTATCGGTGCCGGAACCCAATCCAACGCTGTTGTCGTAATCGTTGTTGAAAAGCGTCGTGACCCCCGACGTGAAAGCGGGGCCATTCGAAACCTGCACAATCGTGTCACGGTAGACGCATTGTTCGGGGCGTTCCCTCCAGAGACAGACAGCCTGGATCGACGCATTCGTGCCGAGATCGAGCTGTGCCCAGCGCACGCTAGGCGCCAGTTCAAGATACGAGGACACGCTGTACTGCTTGTCGCCGTCCGTAACCAATGCGAGATCGCGCTTTTTGACGTCGGGGTCATTGCACGTCACCGCGCAGCCGCGCGAAAGCAGTCGTGTGCCTTCGGGCACAAATAGGGGGGGCGGCGGCACGCCGTCACCCCGATAGGCCTCGAGGTGCGGCGACCGCACGTTGATCGGCGTGCCTTCGAAAGTGGGCGGAGGCAGTTCCGGCGTCAATTGGACTTGCGTGGCTGAGCAGGGGGCGTCACTCCGTACGGTGGCGCCGAATAACAGACAAAAAAGGGCTGTAAGAAATGACGGATGTCGTTTTCGCAACATGGTTCGTCCCGTGTCGGATGACCTCTACAGCGCGAACTGAGGAATCTTCAGCGTCTCGCCGTCTTTCATCGCCGACAGATGGGCGTAGACGCCCGAGACCGTCGTGTTGAGCGCCGTAGCCACGTTCACCCGCGACTGGCGACCGGTCAGGATCGACGTGATGAAATCGTCGGTCAGATAGCCGTGAGCGCCGCCGTGGCCGCCCGCGTCCATTCCCTTCGGCAACTGCCACTTCTTTTGATCGATTTGGGAAACGTCCGGCTGACCGTTATACCGCCCATCGAACGAGCCCTTTTGGCCGTAGATGCGTCCCTTCTCTCCGCTCGCGCCGGGCATGTCCCACCCGACGGCCATGCGCGACATTCCACCCTCGCTCGTGCGGAAAAGCGCGATCTCCGTAGCGAACGGATTTTTGTAAGCGTTCGCGCCGGGCTGGAACACGCCAAGCAGGCTCTTCATCCCAAGGCAAGTCACCGACGTGAACGAGCCCAGCGTTACGCAGGTGTAATAGGCCGAAGAATGCGTCGGATAATAGTGCGGCGGAAGCCCTTTGCGCCAGTCCTTGTAGGACGGAATCTCGTGCCCCGGCCCTGAATAGTGGTAGTACTCGCCTTCGCTGTAGACCAGCTTGCCGAACCCGCCGGCCCGGTAGATCTGGTGCATGGCGTAATTGTCAGCATGGAACGAAGAGGTCTCGAACATCGCGTAGATCTTCCCCGTCGCTTTCACCGCCGCGATCAGTTCGTCGGCCAGTTCCAACTGCTCTTCGCCGAAAACGGCAGGCACGGCCGACGCCATGTGCAGGCCGCGTTTCAGTCCCGCGATGCAGAGCCGCGCGTGACTCGGCGCGTCCGTGGCGATGAAGACCGCCTCGATCTCTTTGTCCTTCTCAAACATCTCTTCGCAGGAGGCGTAGGTCTTCTTCGCGCCGGTCACCTTCGCCAGTTCCGAGCATTTGGCCGGATCGAGATCCGTTGCCGCCACGACTTCCACGTTCGGATGCTTCTGGAACCCGAACGCCGCGCCGAATTTGCAAACGCCGTAGCCGGCGATGCCGACCTTGATCTTGCGGTCCGAAATCGGCTTCCACGCCGCGTCCTTGAGTTTGCCCGCATCGGTCTGGTCGAAGCCAGCGATGGTTTGTTCCGGGGCTTGAGCAGGTGCGCCTATCGCGGTGAAGGCAGCGCCGATTGCGGCTTGCTTAAAAAAATCTCGGCGCGTTAATGATGTGTTCATGTGATTCTCCCGTTCGGCATTTCGGTTTCCAGACGTGAAGACCCAGTGCCCAAGATGTACGATACGCGGAACGGCAATCCGGTCGCTACCTATATTTACGCAAAATTTCTTTCTTGTTTGCGCACGGCGCTTGCGGGGAAACGCCCGCTCGGATATCGTATCCGCATGGCAAAGAACACGACTTTCATTCCGCACGTCGCCGTCCTGTTCCCGTTGGCGCTTAAAGGACACCTCGACAGTTTTGAGGGAATCTTGCGTTACGTGCGGCTCCGCGGCCCGTGGCAGCTCTACCGCATGGAAGGGCGGCCCGGCGAACAGAAACTGCTGAACCTGAAGCGTTGGGGCTGCACCGGTATCATCACCGGCCTCTGTTCACCGGCCGAAGCGCGATTCATCGTTCGCACCCGCGTGCCGGTCGTGGTATTCGAGCCTTCTCCCGAAATGCGGTTGCGGACCCACCCCCTTGCGAATCGCGCCTGCTCTCTGTTCAATTCCTACGCCGTCGGAAAAATGGCGGCCGACTATTTTCTGAAACGGCACTATGCGCATTTCGCATACGTCGGAGACACCCGCAACCTGTATTGGTCGCAAGAACGTCAAGCCGGACTCTGTGAGACGGCGCGGTCCGCCGGCGCGGCGTGTTCGGTCTACGGAACGCCTTCTCCGAAAGAACGTCTGGACTGGACGGCCGAACAGCCCCGCATGGGCGCGTGGCTCAAAGCGTTGCCGAAACCCGTCGCGCTTTTTGCCGCCATGGACGGTCGCGCGCGCCAAGTGCTCGACGCCTGCATGGCCGCCGACATCGCCGTTCCCGACGAAGTGGCGGTGCTGGGCGTGGACGATGATCCCTTTATCTGCGAAGCGACGTTCCCGACACTCTCCAGCATTCAAACGAACGGGCAGCAGGTCGGGTTCCTGCTGGCCGAACACCTCGACGCGCTGATGCGAGGCAAGCGCAAGAGGAAACAGACGCTTCGGGTTACGCCGACCCGCGTTGTATCGCGACGCTCCACAGAAGCCACGGCCATTCCCGATAGGCAGATCGCCCGCGCACTCGCGTTCATCTGGAAGGAGGCGGGGTATCAGCCGATTCAGGTTCCCGATGTTGTCCGAGAAATCGGCTCGTCGCGCCGCTTCGCTGAAATCCGTTTCAGAAACGTGGTGGGACGCACGATCATGGAAGAAATCCGGCGCGTCAAGCTGGAACGGGTCTGTGCCCTGCTTTCCGAGACTAATCTGACTATCGGCGACATCACCCGGCAGTGCGGATTCGTCCGCGAAAGTCATCTCGCATTCTTGTTCAAAAAACGCTTCGGTTATTCCATGAGCCGTTTCCGGACCGCATCGCACGAGACGAACGGAAAATCAATGTGACGAAGAAACGTTTGGCGTTTCATTTGAAACGCGGCGGCAACCGATATCCCGCGCGACAACGTTTTTTCTGACCGCAAAACGATGCCCCTTTCGGTTGCCGCATCCCAAGATTTTTGCGTGCGGCGCTTTCGTCGGGATCACTTGCCGAACACGACCTTGCGGATGGCTTTCAGGTAGGCGCCGTCGGGATCGTCTTTGCACGGCACCAGCCAGCCGCCCTCGCCGATTTCGTTCCAGGCGTAGATGATCGCGAGCCGGTCCTTCGTCACCGCCGAAGGATTGTCCTCCATCCATTTCGCCAAGCGC
>CAZTDL010000303.1:0-5727 GCA_964612775.1 uncultured Lentisphaeraceae bacterium | reverse complement strand
CATCTTGGCGACGCGGACATCTTAACCGCCGACGCCAAGATGTTCCCCGTAGAAACCCGACTGCTCACGCGCTGCTCTTCAGCCCCCCTTCCGGCTCAAGCCGCTGACGCGGTCCTGCGCGCGCTACGCGAAGAGAACGGCAGCGTACTCGTCTTTCTTCCCGGAGAAGGCGAAATCCGCCGCACGCTCGAGCGCCTGCGAGATGCCGTCCTTCCGCCTGATGTCTCGCTCCATCCGCTGTATGGCGCGTTGCCGCGCGAGGAACAGGATGCCGCCGTGGAGCCACCTTTGAACGGTCGCCGAAAAGTCGTGCTCGCCACCTCTATCGCCGAAACATCTCTCACCATTGAAGGCATCCGCGTCGTGATCGACACAGGCTGGATGCGCGTATCCCGCTTCTCGCCGCGCAACGGCATGTCGAGGCTCGAAACCCTACGTATCACCCGCGACCGCGCCGACCAACGTCGCGGCCGCGCGGGTCGTCTCTGCCCCGGCATCTGCTACCGTCTCTGGGACGAGGTGACCGACCAGCAACTCGCGCCGGAAGCGCTACCCGAGATCTATGACGCCGACTTGGCCGCCACCGTTTTGCAAACCGCGGAATGGGGCACGGCCGACCGCGTCGGCGTGCCATGGCTCACGCCTCCGCCAGACGCCTCATGGCGGCAGGCGGTCTCTCTGCTGCAGGAACTCGGCGCACTCTCGTCTTTGCGGCATCCGCCTTTGACCAGCCCAACGTCTGTCCCCGCGCCTCAGATCACCCCCCGCGGCCGAGCCATGGTCAAGCTCCCTATCCACCCGCGGCTCGCGCACATGATTTTCGAAGCCGCGCATGAGGGATGCGCCCAACACGCCTGCCTGCTGGCGGCGGTCCTCGCGGAAGCCTCCTCGGAATCGTCGCTTCGCAACGAGACCGATGTGCGGCGCCTGCTGGACCGACTCGGAAGCGCCACGGGACACGACGGATTCGCCTATCGCGTCAAGGAACTGGCGCATCGCTGGGGACACGCCTATCCTGCGCGAGACAGATGCCGTCTCTCCGAAGGCATCCTCCTTGCCTGGGCCTTCCCGGATCGCATCGCCCGCCGCCGCGACACGGCAGGCCGTTATCTCATGCGAAACGGGCGCGGCGCGATCCTGGACACCGCCGATCCTCTGGCTCAGTCGGAATGGCTCGTCGCCGCCGAAATGCAGGACGACACAACCGACGCAAAAATAAGACTCGCAGCGCCCATCACGCGCAAAGAGGTGGAGGATGCGTTCGGCACCGCGTTTGAAAGCCGAGCCATAACCTCGTGGGACAAGCGAACCGAAGCGGTACAAGCCGTCAACCGCGTCTGCCTTGGCGCCATCGTCATCAAAGAAGGCGGTCAAGCATCACCCGACCCGGACGATCTGCGCAACGCGCTCTTCGAGGGTGTCCGACAAAAAGGCATCGCTCAACTGCCGTGGACCAAGACCTCGCGCGCCCTTCAGGCCAGAATCTGTTTTCTTCACAAAGCCATGCCGGACCAGACGTGGCCCGACCTCTCCGATGAAGCCTTGCTCGCAGACCTCGACATTTGGCTTGGTTCCGCCTGCGACGGCGTAACCCGTTGGAGCCATGTGCAGGCACTCGACCTGACCCGTCTCTTATTCAACAGGATCGAGGCCGGCGGTCACTCACGCCGCCTCTTGGATAAGCTCGCACCCACACACGTCACCGTTCCCAGCGGCTCAAATATCCAGATCCGCTATGATCAAGAGATGCCTTATCTGGAAGTGCGCATCCAAGAGGTCTTCGGAATGGCTCAAACGCCCAAGGTCGCAGACGGGCGCGTGCCGGTTGTGATGCATCTGCTTTCCCCCGCGCAGCATCCCGTACAGGTCACCTGCGATCTCGAAAGTTTTTGGGACACCGGTTACGCCATCATTCGCAAGGATCTTCGCGGGCGTTATCCCAAACATTATTGGCCTGAAAACCCACGCGAAGCCATCGCCACACGGCGAGTCCGGCCTCGTCCGGCGTGAGGACCTGACACCTTCAGCATCCACGGTTCAACACAAAAGTCGCGCCGCAGGTATTCTGTTCGCGGTCCATCAGCCAAAAGCATTTCCCCTGCGTAACGCTTTTGTTATCATTCATTTTTTCATTTTATGAAAGGGACTCGTTCTTTATGGATAACGCTTCTTTGATCAATCCGCTGAGCGTCTTTGACGCCATAACGCGACGCGACGCGCTCACACAGCTCGCGGAAAGCACAACGTTCCCGGCCCCAGGCATGGATTTCAACATGCACTGTCACTCGTTTTTCTCTTACAACGCGGACGGGTGGTCACCTTCGCGTGTTGCTTACGAATGCCGGATTCGCGGCCTGTCCGCTTCGGCGCTCTGCGACTTCGACGTGCTCGACGGACTGGAAGAGTTTCTCGAGGCAGGACGTTTGCTTGCGCAGCGCAGCGCCGTTCATCTGGAAACGCGCGCGTATGTGCGGGAACTATCGACCGCCGACATCAGCTCGCCCGGTGAACCCGGCGTAACCTACATCATGGGATGCGGTTTCACCGGCATACCGAAAGACGGTTCCGCTCAGGCCCAAACGCTGGCGCAACTGCGTCAAGGCGCGCAAGATCGCAATCTCGCCCTCATTGCGCGCGTCAACGCCACGCTGCCCGAGATCGCAATCGATTATGCCCGTGACGTGCAACCGCTCACGCCTAAAGGCGTCGCCACCGAGCGTCATATCATGCGGGCCTACCGTGTCCGAGCAGAGACAGCGTTCCCCGATCCGGCCGCCCGTGCCGCCTTCTGGGCCCCGTTGCTGAAATGCGAGGTTGCAGCCTACCCGGACATCGAAGCAAACGTGCCGAAGATGGAGGATCTCGTGCGCAATACGCTCGCCAAGCGCGGGGGTATCGGCTATATCCAGCCCGACGAAAAGACCTTTCCGCTCGCCGACGATTTCACACGCCGGGTCAAGTCCTGCGGCGCTATCCCCACCATCGCCTGGCTCGATGGCACCAGCGGCGGTGAGGCCGACTGCGACACCCTTCTCGACCTTATGACTGACAAGGGTTGCGCCGCGCTGAATATCATTCCCGACCGCAACTGGAATCTTAAAAAACCGGAGGAAGCGACCCTCAAGCAGGCGAAGCTTGACGAGATCGTCAGAGCCTGCGTCAAGCGCGACCTGCCGATCAATATCGGGACCGAAATGAATAAAGGCGGACTGCCTTTTGTGGATAAGCTTTCAGGGCCTGTCCTAAAAAAATACGGGGCCGAATTCACACTGGGCATGCAGGTCATGGTCGGACAGACGCTGCTCGCCCTTTACGCCCACGCGCCCTACTTGGGCGAGCGTGCGCAGGCAGAATTCGCCAGCGCCAAAAAGCGCAACGCGTTTTACGCATCCGTCGGCAACCTGCCCGCATTGACTGTCGCGCGTGCTAAAGTGCTCGAAGATGCCGGTCCGGACAAAGCCTTTTCAATGCTCGCAGACGCTGCGAAAAAGGCGTAAGGCTGACGACATTTTCAAAACGGGAACGCCCAACGCTGAACACGCAGCGTTGGGCGTTCCCGTTTTGCGCGCCTGAAACGACGATAATCCTTCGGCTGACTCTCATACAAGGGTCAAATCGTATAAATCAACGGCCATTTCAGACATTGTCTATCCGCTTCGTGACCGATACAATATGACTCGACACTCAGTAGGTGAACACTGAATATTCAACATACGTCAGCAGCGTAAGCGAGGAGACCAGGGATGACAACACATTGGATGGGGATTTTGACGCTTGGGGCCATAGCGGGCATGGGTTGGGCGGAACGCATAACGCCGAGCACGTTTTATGTCGACAGCGAAAAGGGATGCGATGCGGCGGAAGGCACGGCAAAAAAAACGGCTTGGCAAACTCTCGACAAGGTCAACGCTGTCACGCTGATTCCCGGAGATCAGGTTCTTTTTAAGCGCGGCGGGCTCTGGCGCGGGCAATTCGTTCCGCAGAGCGGTTCAAACGGTAAACCCATCCTTTATGGCGCGTACGGCACAGGAGACAAACCGATCCTGCAAGGTTCCATCTCGCGTAGCCGTCCAGCCGACTGGGCTGAAGTCACGCCCGGTGTATGGGCCACACATAAGTCCGAGCCGCAACTTTTAAACCAGATCGCCGATCTGAAGGCTTCGTCGTGGACGCCCCACGCCGAAGCCGGCGCGAAGGTTAAACTGACCCGCGAGCAGGAAGACGGCCACCGTTTCGTCCGCGTCGCTTGCTCGGCGGCGGGCAAGGCCAGCAACCACATTCAGCTCTGGGGCCCGGCGTTGACAAACGCGCCCGCCACGCTTGTCTTCCGGATACGAGTCCGCTCAACAGTCCCGTTCCAACTGGGCAGAATCGCGGCGATGCTCAACACATCCCCCTTTACCACCGCCTTCATCAGCGTCACAGGCAAAAAAGAGATCGGAACCTCATGGCGGATGATCGATATTCCTCTGGTCGAGAATAAAAAAATGGACGCGCCGCGCCTGCACATGAACCTCGGCGACACCTTGCCCGCCAACGCGATCTTCGATTTCGAACCCGTCGGACTCTGGGCTGCGCAGATCGATACGGACGTCGCGCTTCCCCTCGACGTCGGCATCGTGATCCTGAACCACGGCGAAAAATGGGGCATCAAAAAGTGGACACTCACGGACGTCAAAGAACCATACGATTACTGGTACGACGAGGACGGCAAGCGCGTCTTCCTCGCTTGCGACGCCAATCCCGCGCAGAAATTCAAAAACATCGAACTCGCCCTCACGCGGCACATCATCAACGAGGGCAACCGACACGACGTCGTCTACGACGGTCTCGCGGTCCGCTACGGGGCCGCGCACGGTTTCGGCGGCGGCAACACCGCCCGTATTGTCATCCGCAACTGCGACGTCTACTGGATCGGCGGCGGTCTGCAGTATTGGAAGAATCGTCCCAACGGCACCACCTATCCCGTGCGCTTCGGCAACGGCATCGAGTTTTGGGGCAACTGCGACAACAACCTCGTGGAACGTAACCGCCTGTGGCAAATCTACGATGCCGCACTCACCAATCAGGGCCGGAACGACGACGAGACAAACATCACCTATCGCGACAACGTCATTTGGCAGGCCGAGTATTCGTTCGAATATTGGAACGCCAAACGCACTGAAAACATCCTCTTCGAGCACAATACCTGCGTGGACGCCGGTTACTGCTGGTCGCACGACCAGCGACCGAACCCCAACGGTGCGCACCTGATGTTTTATAGCAATCCCGCCGCCACCACTAACTTCGTCATACGGAACAACCTCTTCGTGCGGAGCAGTGACCGCTGCACGCGCATGTGGCGCGAATGGCATGCCAACCCGACGATGCAAAACAACCTCTACTGGTCGCCGGACAAACCGATCATGCGCTGGATGGAAAAGACGGATTATCCGGCCGCCGATTTCGCGAAGTATCAGTCGGAGTTGGGTTTCGACAAGGACTCCATCGTGGCTGAACCGCAATTCGTCGACGCCGCGGCCCGCGACTACAGGCTCAAACCGGGCACCCCCGGCACATCGCTCGCCACCGACGGCGGCCCCGTCGGAGCACGCTTCGATCTTTTCAGGGACGCCCAATAACACTAATCCGGCTCAGCGAATTGCCGATCTCGTGGGCACTCCGCGTGCGGCGTGGGCGCATCCTATCTCTCGGGAACTGGTATAGTACTCGTGTTTTCTGGAGTGG
>CAZTDL010000302.1:0-5743 GCA_964612775.1 uncultured Lentisphaeraceae bacterium | reverse complement strand
CCTTCCAAGTCTCCACGGGGCCGACCGTTGCGGCACGCGTCGGGACCATGGACACGTTACCGCCGCCCGACGTACGCGCGTTTTGGATAATCGTCACAGGATGCAGGTCCACAATGCGCGCGGACAACTGGCGATAGTCCTTCGGCGATGGCGGCGAGTCCTTGAACGCGCCCTCCCGCTTAGGCGGATCGTTGAACGCCCAATGCTTGGTTTCACCCTGTCCGCCCTGCATCAGCAGACACTTCACCTGATCGTAGGTTTTTGTATAAGCGGCCAAATCGCCGACCGGGAAATGCAGATTCTTCGCGGGCATCCGCAATTTGGGACGGATGCGGTCAAAGCACTGTTCCTTGTCGCATTTCGCAAAGGAAAGCGGATGTTTCGGAGAAACCGTTTTGCCGTTCTCGACCCATTCGTCCATACCCCAGAAATGCGCATTGCGCAAATCGAGACCGATCGCGTTGACGATCCGGGCCACCAGCGGCAATTGCTCCGTCGGACCGATAGGCCCGCACACGCCCACCGGATTATCCGCAGTGGCCTGCCGCCATGCCGCGATATACTCCAAAGCCTCTGCCGTGTAAAACTCCTCGACCGTATCGTAGATGCTGACTTTGAAACCGGGACGCGAAAGCTGTTCGAGATCCTTGACCGTCAACTTCGCGGCATCATCCAAGATCGCCCGATCCAGCGTGGTGTAGTCCCACCACTCAGGAGCCAATTTGCTCAATGCTCGTGACATTTTGTTCCCTCTTATTTCATATCGACCGTTTTCAACACATGCCTCAGAATCGACTGCAATGGCGCAAAATCCGGAGCGCAATATCCCATGGCGTTATGCCGACGCCAACCTTCCGCATACTCACACTCGCCGTAACGGCTGCCGATCGCACGCGAGACGTCCGCCATGCTTTCCACATACGAACCCATGCCCTGCGTCGCATCAAGCCACTCGCGCTGGCTCTTGTGCAGCGCCAGCATCTCGCGCTTCAACGTCATCACGCTTCCGATATCGATGCAAAATTCCGGCACAATGGGATTGCGCATCATGTCCATCAGCGCGTGGGGCACCGAATGATAGATCGCCACAGGCTGGTTCGTACTCGGAACCGGCGGATCGGTCACGTAGCTCGGCAAACACCGGTTAAAAGCCGCCGAACAGGTCAATCGTGCGGCGTACTCATGGTCCTCCATGTAATCGTAACGCGAGGTGGTCAGCACGATATCCGGTCGAACCTCGCGCAGGATCGCCGTCACCTTCGCCAACGAGGGCGCATCATAAAACAGCCCGACATCATCGAACAGAGACGGATGCCAAACCGCGCCCGCCAGACGCGCCGAAGCCTGCGCCTCCAACGCCCGCACGCGGGCCGCCTCATCTTTTGAATAAACCTGCGACCCGTAACAGCCGTTCGCGAGATTGCAGATGTGGATTTCCGCACCGGCCCGCTTCAGCAACAGCAGCGTGCCGCTCATCATAAACTCGATGTCATCGGGATGCGCCGCCATCGCCAGCGCAATTATTTTTTTGTTCATGCCGCTCCCCTTTTCTTCATATCGTCATCGACGGAACCCAAGGTGAAAGGACCGCCTGCGCATCAATTCCTCGTCCGTCGCAGTCCCCGGCCCCCACCCCCGTCGGCGCACATCCTCCCGCTGAGCGTATTATCCCGCTTTCCATCATCACGTTCTCGTCACGATCACCTGTTCGGGCGGAACCCATACGACGGCGGCTTGACCCTCGCGGTCGCGTCCTGCCAGAGGATTCAGTTCGAACGCCTTGAACGACAGCCCCTCGCCATCGGCAGGGGCCAGCGAAATCACATGTTGCGCCACCTCGCCCAAATAGACGCTTTCGAGGTAACGGCCTGTCAAAACATTGGGGGTGCCCGGCCCCGGCGATTCGAAACGCACGGATTCCGGACGCAGGCAGAGCGTAACGCTATCGCCCGCCATCAAACCCGGCGAGGCCGCCTTAGCGGCCTTCAACGAACCAAAACGCGTCGCAACGTTCACGCCGTCCGGTCCCGTGCCGTCCACCTTGCCTTCAATGAAATTCCCCTCGCCGATAAACCCCGCGACAAACCGATTGACTGGCTTCCGATAAACCGCCTCGGGCGTGCCGATCTGCTCAATCGCGCCGTCCCGCATCACCGCCAGCCGGTCCGCGACAGAGAGAGCCTCTTTCTGGTCATGCGTGACATAAACCGCAGTGAGCCCGGCCTGTTTGCAGATGCCGCGAATTTCCATGCGCATCTCCAACCGCAGTTTCGCATCCAAATTGGAAAGCGGCTCGTCAAGAAGCAGACACTGCGGTTTGATCACCAGCGCGCGCGCCAGCGCCACGCGTTGCTGCTGACCGCCCGAAAGCTGGTTCGGACGCGCTTTTGCGCGTTCCGCAAGATGCACCAGCTCCAGCGCCTCCAAAACGCGCCGCCTGATTTCCGCACGCGGCAGCTTGCGCATCTCCAGCCCGAACGCCACATTCTCCGCGAGCGTCATATGCGGCCACAGGGCATAGCTCTGAAACATCATGCCGGTGTCGCGCTTGTGCGGAGGGATATCCGTCACATCCTGTTCGCCGATAAGGATGCGCCCGGACTCGGGACGGTGAAATCCGGCGACGCAGCGCAACAGCGTGGTCTTGCCGCATCCGCTGGGACCCAGCAAGAAAAAAAGCTCACCGGGACGAATCTCGACGCAAACCCCTTTTAAGGCAACAAATGCGCCAAACCTTTTCACGACTTTATCAATTCCGACCGATACCGCCATCGCCTTCTCCATTCGCGCCACATTCGCCGAAACACAGCATCACGACTTAGACATTATCATAACGTTCCCCTTACCAAGAAGCAAGAGCCCCGTCGTTCAAGCAGCGATTCGGCACTCCGGTCTGAAAACCGATAACGCCTAAATCCCCAACGATAGTTGCTCCAGCAACCGCGTAGTGCCTTGATAGAGAAAACGCCCCCATCCGCAGGTGAAAAGTAGCTGCCCATACACCGCATGCTCAAGATTCGCCGCCATCAGTGAACCGGTTTTGAGGTACGTCCGGCTGATCAATAATCCACCGATGAACGTCAGTCCCAACGCCCAACCGTTTGCAAATACCGCATGCGCAAAGCAGAAGGCCAATGCGCTCGCCAGCCAGCAGGTGAAATCACGCCGAAAGAGGCACGCGTACCGCGCATAGAAAAGACCTCGGTAGAGAATCCCCTGCGGATAGACCGAAAACACAGGATAACACCCCAGCACAAGAACCCACAGAAAACCATCGCGACGCGGCAATTCCAGAAACTGCTCGGGATAGAGCCACAGAATACCGCCCGATAAAACAGCCGCCGCCACGAAAAGACGTGCCGCCAACTGCAGCGCTTGCGCGCGCGTCAACGAAAAACCGAACAGTTCACGCATACCCCAACCGCGACATTTCACGAGATACCATGCCGCAGGACACGCCGCCAACCAGAGTGCCGACAGGACATGAAACGAGTATCCGGACGCTCTCATCCCCAATAAAACTGCGGGTAACGCCACATACACGCCGATCCATTCGATCCATAAACGTAGCATGCGTTACACGATACACCCCGCATCGTTTGCGGACAAGCGCCGTTGTGTCAAATCCGAGATAAAAAAAGTTCTCAATCGGTGCTTGACAATCGATACTCAGATATCGATAATCATGCACCGTTTTCAGAGAGCAAAGGTTTTTCCACACATTGACAACAAAAAGGATACGCATGAAACAGACGACAAACGCACCCGCTGCGGCCGATAATCTTCAGCCGCTGAACGATCTCATCGAAAAGGTCAAGGCCGCTCAGGCCCTCTACGCCACCTACACTCAGGAGCAGGTGGACAAAATATTCCGCGCCGCAGCCCTCGCCGCCAGCAACGAACGCATCCGCCTCGCCAAAATGGCAGTCGAAGAAACAGGCATGGGCATCGTCGAGGACAAGGTGATCAAAAACCATTTCGCTTCCGAGTACATTTACAACAAGTACAAGGAAGAGAAAACCTGCGGCGAACTGAGTTACGATCCATCGTTCGGCCTGCGCCGCATTGCGGAGCCGCTCGGTCTCATTGCGGGCATCGTTCCGACGACGAATCCGACTTCCACCGCCATTTTTAAAAGCCTGATTGCCCTCAAAACCCGCAACGGCATCATCTTCTCTCCGCATCCTCGCGCCAAAAAGAGCACGGCGGAGGCGGCGCGCGTGGTCGCGGAGGCCGCTGTTGCCGCCGGAGCGCCGGAAGGCATCATCGCCTGCATCGAAAATCCAACCGTTGAGCTCTCGAACGCCCTCATGCACCACCCCGACATCAACCTGATTCTTGCCACCGGCGGACCGGGCATGGTCAAGGCCGCCTACAGCTCGGGCAAACCCGCACTCGGCGTAGGTGCCGGCAACACCCCCGCCGTCATCGATGAAACCGCCGAAATCCGAATGGCCGTCAGCTCGATTCTGATGTCGAAGACCTTCGACAACGGCGTGATCTGCGCATCCGAACAATCCGTCGTTGTCGTCGATGCGATCTACGAGGCTGTCAAAGCCGAGTTCACGGCCCGCGGCGCGCATATCTTAACCGCCGATCAGAAAAAAAGGTCGGAGCGCTCATCGTCAAGGAAGGACGCATCAACGCCGACATCGTCGGACAACCCGCCGCAAAAATCGCCGCCATGGCCGGTGTCGCGTTGCCGAAGGATGTCAAGGTCATCATCGGCGAGGCCGAAAAGATTGACGACAGCGAACCGTTCGCGCGTGAAAAGCTCTCGCCCGTACTGGCGCTCTACCGCGCTAAAGACTTCACCGACGCGATCGCCCAAGCCAAGGCTCTGGTCGAATACGGCGGCATCGGCCACACCTCCGCGCTCTACACCGACATGCGCAACACCGACCGCGTCAAGGCGTATGGCGCGGCCATGAAAACCGGACGCGTACTGGTCAATATGCCCAGTTCACAAGGCGCCATCGGCGACATCTACAACTTCAAACTGGAGCCCTCGCTGACGCTCGGCTGCGGCAGCTGGGGAGGAAACTCCATCAGCGAAAACGTCGGAGTAAGACATCTCATGAATATCAAAAACATCGCGGAGCGCCGCGAAAACATGCTTTGGTTCAAAGTCCCGCCGAAAGTGTACCTTAAGTACGGTTGCCTCGCACCGGCCCTCAAGGAACTGGAGGACCGCAAACGCGCCGTGGTTATCACGGACAAGCCGCTCTACGATCTCGGCTATGCCGACCGCGTCACACAAGTGCTCGAAGAGATGAAAATAGAGTTCGAGGTCTTTTTTGAGGTCAAACCCGACCCGGATCTGACCACGATCCGCAAGGGGCTCGCCCTTTGCAACGTCTTCAAGCCCGATGTGATTATCGCGCTCGGCGGCGGATCTCCCATGGATGCCGCAAAGATGATGTGGCTCATGTATGAGAACCCGGAGGCCAAGTTCGAGGAAATGGCCATGCGATTCATGGACATCGAGAAACGTATCTACGCGTTTCCGACCCTCGGCAAAAAGGCGCAGTTTGTCGCCATTCCGACCACCTCCGGCACGGGCTCGGAAGTCACGCCGTTCGCCGTCGTCACCGACGATGCCACCGGCAAGAAGTACCCCATCGCCGACTATGCCCTGACCCCCGACATGGCGATCGTGGATCCGGAACTGGTCATGAACATGCCGAAACGCCTGACGGCGTACGGCGGCATCGACGCCATTGTCCATGCGTTGGAAGCGATG
>CAZTDL010000301.1:0-5810 GCA_964612775.1 uncultured Lentisphaeraceae bacterium | reverse complement strand
CATCGCAGGTGAGTCCGCTACGGATCCAGACACGTTCGATACCCGCATCCTCCAACAGCTTGCAGGCGGCCTCGTCGATCTCGGCGTTGGCCGGAATCAAAACCTCCTGCGTGGCCGGATGGCGGATATCGTACAATGCGGTACGTCCGAGCACACGGGTACGCAACGGAATCAGGGTCTCGTCGCCCTCTTCCACCGCTTCGACCTCGATGCCGTTCACCGTATTGCAGTCTTGGATCGTGATGATCACGTCTTGCGACACGTCGACCAACTTACGCGTCAAATAACCGGCATCCGCGGTCTTCAAAGCGGTATCGGCCAAACCTTTACGAGCACCGTGCGTCGAAATAAAGTATTCCAACACGCTCAGTCCTTCACGGAATGAAGCCGTGATCGGACGCTCGATGATTTCACCGGACGGGTTCGCCATCAAACCGCGCATACCCGCCAACTGACGGATCTGCAATTTCGAACCGCGGGCCTTGGAGTCCACCATCATGTAAACGGGGTTGGTTTCGGTCGGATTCGGTTTCACTTCCGTCACATTGCGGTCAAGGGTCTTATACAGTTCGTCGGAAACCTTTTCGGTCGCCGCCGTCCAAATATCAACGATCTTGTTGTGACGCTCGCCGTCCGTAATGACACCCGTTTGGAACTGGTTGTCGACCTTGTCCACTTCGGTGTAGGCCTTCGCGATAATCTCATCCTTGATCTTCGGACGGATCATGTCCTTCAACCCCATCGAGACACCGGCGAGGCAGGCGTGCTTGAATCCAAGCGCCTTCAACTGGTCCAATGCCTGCACGGTACGGGCGTGTCCCGAAACCTGATGGCAGTGAAGAATGAGATCGCCAAGCTTGCTCTTATCGATCTTGTCGTTGACAAAACCAAGCTCGACCGGCCAAATCTCGTTGAAGATCACGCGGCCAGCCGTCGTCTCGATAACAGTCGCGGCAGGCACGCCGAAACGGCGGCCTTTGGTGCCGAAATCGGGATTGCGGAGACGGATACGCGTGTGAAACCGGATCGCGCCCTCAGCCAGCGCGGAATCGACCTCGGCCGTACTGTTGAACAACGGCAGATGCTCATTCCCTGCAAGCGTCTTGCCCGCGATCTTATTCGCGAGCTTGTCCTGCTGGCTCGGAATGGTCAAATAATAAATGCCCAACGCGATATCCTGCGTCGGCGTGAAGATCGACTTACCGGAAGCCGGCGAGAAGATCGAATTCGACGCCAGCATCATCAGGCGGCTTTCAAGCTGGGCCTCGACCGACAACGGCACGTGCACAGCCATCTGGTCGCCGTCGAAGTCGGCATTGAAAGCCGTACAGACCATCGGATGGATTCGAATCGCTTCGCCTTCAATCAGCACCGGTTCGAAACTCTGAATCGACAGACGGTGCAGCGTCGGGGCGCGGTTGAGCATCACGGTTTTACCCTTGGTGACCTCTTCCAGAATATCCCAGACCTGCTCGTCATGACGTTCAATCATCTTGCGTGCCGTACGCACGGTATGGCAGATACCCTTTTCCTTCAGCCGGCGGATGATGAACGGCTCGAACAAAGTCAGCGCCATTTTCTTCGGCAAACCGCACTGCGTGATCTTCAGCTCAGGACCGACCACAATCACCGAACGACCGGAATAGTCGACGCGCTTACCAAGCAAGTTCTGGCGGAAACGGCCGGTCTTGCCCTTCAGCATGTCGCTGAGAGACTTGAGCGGACGATTGCCGGCACCTGCGACGGCACGGCCGTGGCGACCGTTATCAAACACGGCGTCGACGGCTTCCTGCAACATACGCTTTTCGTTGCGGATGATCACGTCCGGCGTCTTGAGGGACAGCAGATTTTTCAGACGGTTGTTGCGGTTGATCACGCGGCGATACAGATCATTCAGATCCGAGGTGGCAAAACGACCGCCCTCGAGCGGAACCAGCGGACGGAGCTCTGGCGGAATGACCGGGAGACAGTCCAGAATCATCCACTCGGGACGGGCCCCGCTCACACGGAACCCCTCCGCGATTTTCATACGCTTCGTGATCTTTTTGCGCGTCTGCTTGCTGCGGGTATTCTCGATCTGCTCCTCCAAATCCTGCATGAGCTGTTCGAGATCCACCTTGTTCAGCGTGCGACGGACCGCCTCCGCGCCCATCATGGCTTCAAAGGTCTCGCCGTACTTCTCCAACGCCTCGTGATATTCGGTCTCGGAGAGCAGCTGCATGTACTTCATCGGGGTTTCGCCCGGATCGATCACCATATAATCTTCATAGTAAAGCACACGTTCCAGCTCGCTTGCGGTCTTGTCCAAGACAAGGCCGATACGGCTAGGGCTGCGCTTGAAGAACCAGATGTGCGAGACCGGCACGGCCAACTCGATGTGGCCCATGCGTTGGCGGCGCACGCGCGACACCGTCACTTCGACGCCGCAACGGTCGCAAACCACGCCTTTGTGCTTAATGCGCTTATACTTGCCGCAAGCGCACTCCCAGTCGCGCGTGGGGCCGAAGATGCGTTCGCAGAACAGGCCATCACGTTCCGGACGATACGTCCGGTAATTGATGGTCTCGGGATTGCGGACTTCGCCATGGCTCCAAGAACGGATGGTCTCGGGTGACGCTAGCGTAATGCTGACTGCAGCATAGTGCGCACCGGCATCGAACATCCCACCAAACATTTCTCGTACTGCATAAGGATTCATAATGAACCTCCTGAAGGGTCGCCTTAGATTCTCGGGAATTCGGCAGCCGGCACAGCCGTCTCACCACCCAATAGTTTCATGTCAAGACACAGACCGCGCAACTCGTGCATCAGCACAGAGAACGATTCCGGCATGCCGGCATCGAGCGTGTTCTGCCCCTTCACGATCGCCTCGTAAATGCGGGTACGTCCGCCAACATCGTCGGACTTAACCGTCAGCAGCTCTTGGAGGGCATACGCCACGCCATAAGCTTCGAGGGCCCAGACCTCCATTTCGCCCATACGCTGACCGCCGTATTGAGCTTTACCGCCCAACGGCTGCTGCGTGACCAGCGAATAAGGTCCGGTGGCACGCGCATGGATCTTGTCGGTCACCAAATGGTGCAACTTCAACATGTAGATCTGGCCGACAACCACGCGCTGGTCAAACGGTTCTCCCGTGCGTCCATCGTAGATCACGGTCTTGCCGTCATCGCAAATCCATGCGGCACCGCCGCTTTCCTTTTCCTGGACCTTGCGGGACTGGCGAAGAAGCTCATCGATTTCCGCTTCCTGCGTACCGTCGAAGACCGGCGTCGCAGCGTGGAATCCGAGCACCTTGCAGGCCATGCCGAGATAGGTCTCGAACAACTGGCCCAGATTCATACGAGAAGGCACGCCGAGGGGATTCAGCACGATATCGACCGGTGTGCCGTCCGGCAGGAACGGCATATCGCAATCGGGAACGATTTTGGCGACAACGCCCTTGTTGCCGTGACGGCCGGCAAGCTTGTCGCCCACCGAGAGATTCTTCTTCTCCGCGATGTAGACCCGCACCTGCTTGATCCCGCCGCCCTCGTCGATGATCCCGTCGAGCTCGGCGAATTCGCCGCCGCCGCCGGGCTCGCTCAGCTCGGCGAATTTCGGACGGAACCCGTTGATGATCTCTTCGATCTTCTGCTGAACGGGGCTGTTCTCGATCTGGATATGATCATGCGCTTTGGCGAGACGCGCCAACAGCGTTTTCGTGATTTTACGATTCGCGGGGATGATGATGTCACCCGTCTCGACATCCAGAACATCCAGCGGGATTTTCTCTCCCAACAGAATATTGCTCAGCGAGGTGGTCAACTCTTCTTCCAACGCGGCCTGACGTTTTTTACGCTCTTCCTCAACGTCGCGGCTCTCTTTTTTCTCTTCCGGCGATGCCGCCAGCGAGAGGAACGGACGGCGAGCTTCCTGCTGCGAAGTCACCTTCACGTCCATAACGATACCATACACGCCGCTCGGCACGGTCAGAGACGTATCGCGCACGTCCGCCGCCTTTTCGCCAAAGATCGCGCGCAACAGGCGCTCTTCCGGCGCCAATTCCGTTTCGCTCTTCGGGGTGATTTTGCCGACCAGAATGTCGCCCGGACGCACTTCGGCGCCCACGCGGACAACGCCGTCCGTGCCGAGGTTCTTGAGCGCATCCTCGCCCACGTTCGGGATATCTCGCGTAATTTCTTCAGGGCCCAACTTGGTGTCGCGGGCACCCACTTCGAAATCCTGGATATGAACGGAAGTGAACACGTCATCGCGCACCACCTTCTCGCTCACCAGAATCGCATCCTCGAAGTTATACCCCGACCACGGCATGAAAGCCACCTGAAGGTTTTTACCCAAGGAAAGCTCGCCCTGCTGGGTCGCGGGACCATCCGCCAACACGTCGCCCTTCTTCACCGCCTGGCCGGTCTTAACGATCGGCTTCTGATTGAAGCAGGTGCCGGCATTGCAACGGCGGAACTTCTGCAGCGCGTAGCGATACACGTCCTTCGACTTCTCGCTTTTCTTCGCCTTGCCCGACGGCATCTTGCCGTCCGGCGTCACGATGATCTCAAGCGCCGACGTATAGGCCACAATCCCGTTGGATTCCGACAGCACCGTCACGCACGAATCCGACGCCGCCCGGCCTTCCAATCCGGTCGCCACATACGGGCGCTCGCACTTCAACAGCGGAACGGCCTGACGCATCATGTTCGCGCCCATCAACGCACGGTTCGCGTCGTCGTGCTCAAGGAACGGAATCAAGCCGGCGGCAATCGAAATCACCTGCATCGGCGAAACGTCCATGTACTGGACTTTCAAACGCTCAACGTCTTCGAACTCGGTCTTAACGCGGCACGTCACGCGCTCTGCGACAAAACTGCCATCCGGATTCAGCTCGGAGTTGGCCTGCGCGATAATGTACTTCTCTTCCACGTCGGCCGAAAGATAATGAACCTCATTCGAAACCTTACCGTTCTTCACGAGGCGGTAGGGCGTCTCGATGAAACCGAACTCGTTGATCTGCGCGTAAATGCCGAGCGAGGAGATCAACCCGATGTTCGGACCTTCAGGCGTCTCAATCGGGCAGATGCGGCCATAGTGGGACGGATGAACGTCGCGCACTTCGAATCCTGCGCGCTCACGGCTCAAACCGCCGGGGCCGAGGGCCGAGAGACGACGCTTGTGAGCAAGACCGCTCAACGGGTTTGTCTGATCCATGAATTGGCACAGCTGGCTGCGCCCGAAGAAGTCCTGCACCACGGCGGAGAGCGACTTGCTGTTCACCAGACGCGCCGGCGCAAGAACGCCGCTCGCGGGATCAAACAACGTCATGCGCTCGCGGATCAGCCGTTCCGTGCGGGCCAAACCCACGCGGCACTGATTCTCTAACAGCTCGCCTGCGGTACGGATACGACGGCTGCCCAAATGATCGATATCATCGACGTGATCCTCTCCGACATAAATGCGGAGCAGGAGCCGGATGGCCTCGATCACATCGATGCCGCTCTCATGGAGCGTGCGCAAATCATCGGGAACCTTGCCGGAAAGATTCAGCTTCTGGTTGATCTTGTGACGACCGACCTTGCCTAAATCATAACGGCGCGCCTCAAAGAACAAGCGCTTCAGCAACGTCTTAGCGTTCGACGAGGTCGCGGGATCACCCGGGCGCAAACGCTTGTAAATGTCCTTCAGCGCATCCTCTTCCGAATGGATGCCGGACTTCGCGTCCTCGCGCATCGTCTTGATCAGAACGCCCTCATCAACCGAAACGTCGACGACCTCAATCTTGTCGAACCCGGCCGCGCCGATCTGCTCCAGCAGGGCGG
>CAZTDL010000300.1:0-5812 GCA_964612775.1 uncultured Lentisphaeraceae bacterium | reverse complement strand
CCCGTGCGGCCAGCAAACCGACCGCAAAACCGACGAGAAAAACGATGGCGATCTGCGCGGCGTTCGGCATGGTGACCGTCACAAACAGGAAGCGGGTAACCACACTCTGTGTGTTCTGAAAGATCACGATAATCGCCACCATCACCAAACA
Organism: uncultured Lentisphaeraceae bacterium; assembly: GCA_964612775.1. Taxonomy (GTDB): domain Bacteria; phylum Verrucomicrobiota; class Kiritimatiellia; order RFP12; family UBA1067; genus DAOPZC01. The sequence goes on along the minus strand of CAZTDL010000300.1, from coordinate 5,661 downwards.
AAGAATGCACCACAATCTGAGTTTACGCATACGAATCTCCTCTCCATCGCTTGATCCGCAACACCACGCAGTCTATCTCAATCGCGGTGGTTCGTGTTGCAAAACCCGCGTCGCGGGAAACATCGGCATCTGCGAGATCGGCGAAGATCTTCATCTGACCGAGCTCGGACGGTTCACGCTGAGGCTCTGCGGCAAGGCCACGAGTTATATCATCGGCGCGCGAGGTGCCGCAACGCCAGCGAACGTCCGGACAGGCGAAAAGCTCCTTGCCCTTCCCTCACGCCACAACAGAACGGTCACGGTGCTCGACATCGCCGACGTGCCGGGGCCGAAATTGCTCCGCGAGTACGCGCGCTTCGGTCATCCTGGAGCCTATGCCTTCTGGCACAAGCGCGTCATCGGCAGCGGCCGCACGCGTCTTTCGCTTCCTGCGAATAATCGTGATGAAGACGGTGCAGCGTAATGCCGGTCAGCATGCCGTTCCACATCAGCCGAAGGGCGTCAACAAGCGGCACCCGAATCCGGTGGGCCCGCCACGGATTCTTCTGAAAACCGCGCAGATACAGGATCGAAAAATAGCGATAGAACGTTGCCAACGGCAACCGCGTCGGCAACAGCGTATGCATGCAGTCGTAGAAGGCGTACGAATCGGACGGGATAAAACGTTCATGCGTCTCGCGCCAAAAGTCCGTTCCCGGCGAAGGCGATAACACCGTGAAAGACATTTCAGCGGGAGAAAGCAACTCGATCGTGCGATGCAGCTTCAGAAAATCTTCTTTGGTGAAATCGGGATTCACGATGAGGGCCGCATGCAGCACGATGCCGATCTCGCGCAGAATCTCGACCGCGCGCCGGTTAGTCAACGGACTCACGCCCTTATTGAAATTTTTGAGCGCATCCTCTTCCATCGACTCGACGCCGACATACACCACTTGCAAGCCAACCTGCTGCCACAGCCGGAAGAGTTCGGGATGCGCGCAGATCGTGTCGCTCCGCGCCCAGCTGATGTACTGCTTGCGAATGCCCCGCTCCATCAGCAGCCGGGCGATCTTCTCGGCGCGCTCCGGATTGATGAACATTTCGTCGTCGACGAAGTAGATATATTCTTCCCGGATAGACGCGATTTCATTGACGACCTCCTCCGGGTCTCGTTGAATATACCGCCCGTGCGCCAAAAAGTGAACGACGCAGAAACTGCATCGGCGAGGGCACCCCACGCTGGTCCGCATCGAAGCCACGCGCGGAAAGAGCGTCGGCATTTTCTCGTTTCGCTTTCCCGACCAGATGCAGAAATATTTCGACCGGTCGACCAGATCGCGCCGCGGCATCGCAACCTCGGCATAATCGGGATGCGCGGGAGGAAGTCCGTCCGACAGCGCTTCGAACGACGGTTGCCCCACCGGAAGAATCCCCTCATCGGCCAAGGTGCCCCCCGCGGCCAGCACGGGCAGCAAACGCCGCATGGCCACCGACCCCTCGCCGCGAATCACGTAGTCGAAAAGCGCGGGTTCGTTTAAATCTTTCGGCGCGATGCTCGCGTGAACACCGCCCACGATAATTTTCGTCTCCGGCAACAGTTCCCGCATGATCGCGGCCAATTCCCGAACAGCCCGCGCCTGATTGGAGTAGCAGCCGAAACCAACCACATCGGGACGCATCGCGCGCAGCTTGCCGCGTATCGTCTGAAACGGTTTCTTGCCGTGCGAGAGATCGAGTATCTCCACCTCATGCGGAGGGAGAACACCGCCCGCGACGACCTCCAGTTCCAACGGCTCCAAATGCAAAAACGCGTGGAAACGGCGTGACAATTCAAGAAGCAGATGTGGACGTACTAACAATACCTTCATTGTTTCCCTTCGTTTTCACGGGCTGACACGACCAGCCTGTATCTGTAGTGATGGTTCCGTATCACAAGTCCCGTCGGCACCAGACCATCCGTGTTCAGAGCGAATTCGCGATATTCGATGGTCCAAAGCGCTTTGCCGCCCTCATAACGAATTTTTTCGGCGAGATGCCCATCGGATCCCGCGTAACGGTATTCCGTGACGCCGGCGGCATCTTTCGCGCTGAAGATCAGCCGTCCATGCCGGATCGCATACACGGCATCCGCCGGCGGTTGCATGTCAAAATACGCATGACTCAGATCCAATCCGGCGGCCTGCGCGAGATCGCCGCCGCGTTTGGCCAATTCGGGATGAACGAAACGCCCCTCCACCGTTCCATTCTCACATACGGCGTCGAAAAGCTTCACCCCGAGAGGCGTCATGCAGGTGACCGCAAACGAGCGGGCCGAAGGCGTCGCGGAGACCATGCCCAGCGTCACAAGCTCATACGGCCAATAGCGGAAAACCACCGAATTCACCTGTTCGAAGTGCGGTGCCAGACGTGCGGCGAAACGACCCGGCACGTTTTCATAAGCGGCCTCAGAACCCGCAAATGGCGCAGGTTTCGGAAAGGGTGCCGTCACGCATCCCGTCAGCCACAACAGGCCGCACGCCGCGAACGCCGGAACGATGTTTCTGCGCCTCATGCCTCACCCTCCGGCGGATTAAGGCGCGGCCAGAGCGTCTGCATCGCCGGCAGCACCAACCACGCGTAAAGATAGCCTGCGGAGACCCCCGCAACCAACGTAACCCCGATCGAAAAAAAGGCCGGATGACGTGCCAGCAGCAGGACGCCAGCACCCAGCACGGTCGTCAATGCGGACAAGGTCACGGCACGGAAGATCTCGCGCCGCATCCCGCGCCGATGCGCATACACCATGCAAACGCCATAATCGATGCTCAAGCCCAGAACGATAATGCCCGCGATAAGGTTTGAAATGTTCAGCGGCAACCCGAACAGCGCCATAGCCGCGTTTCCCCATACCATGCCCACGACCGCCGGAACGAAGGCCAACAGCACCATCCCCACTCGACGAATCAACGCCGCGGAGAGCACCACAATCAGCACCGCCGCCATCAGAGAAACCCGCAGGACCTCTCGCGCGATCGTGTTAGAAAGCCCGGCCGAGAACGCCTTTCTCGACACCGTACGCAGAGACGGGATCGTTTCCCTGACTTGCTGAGCCACCGCCAAGCACCGCGGTTCATCCGGCACAAACGTCGTTACCCGTACGACGTTCCCCTGCTCATGCACAAACCGATCACGCAGCGGTTTGAGAAAACCAATCGGTTCCGTCGCCGGGTCCGCAGAGGTTTCGCGCCATCCGTCAAACAGCTTCCAAAACGGCTCAAAGGCCTGATCCGAGAAATCCAACGCCGCCGCTTCCCGTGTCACATTCACACGAAACGCCTGCACGCGACGCTCTGTCCAATACACCGACCACGCTTGCCGCCGCTTGCGGCGGACCACGTCCGACGGACAAATCGGCGAAAGACTGGATATTTCCGCGGCGGTCAGGCCCCCGGACAAAAGTCCGTCATAAACGCGATCATTCAGCCGGAGTGCCGCAGACTCATCCGCAGCATCAACAGAAAGAATCGCCGTCAGCGATTCGCCGCCCCCCCAGATCGACAACGCGCGCCGTTCATCGTCCAAGGTCGCCTTGGGCGTGCCGTCCAATTTCGCCACATCCGTGTCAAGCCGCAAACGACTGACCAGCCACGTCCCGGTCACGAACAGCGCTCCCGCCAGCGCAACGGTCATCCATGCGACAGGCCGCGTATGCCCGAACGCCACCACGACAGCCGAACGCCGCGTCATCCTTCCGGCGTTCGGACCTTTGACAAACAGCGGGAGAACCCAGAACGCATAGGCCAGCGAGATGATGATCGCGAACGACGCGAACAGCCCCAACTGACGATACGCAGGCATCGACGAAAAACAGAACGCCACGAACACGCAGAGTGTCGTCAGCATGCTGAGCGTGACGGGACGCCGAATCCGCTTTAGGCTCTGTTCCGCCGCCTCGCCTTGGCACGCCACATAAGTATGGATACCATAGTCGATGGCGATTCCGGCTATGACCGAGCCGAACCCCACCACGATGTAGGAAAAACTGCGAAACGCGCAAGCCGAAAGGGCCAACGCCGGCACGCAGGCCATGAAGGGAACCAGCACGATGAATCCGGCTCGCCAATCGCGATAAATGCAGAAAAACAGCACGATGAAAACCAGTATCACGGCGATCGATGTGAGGGTGATGTCTCGGCGGATCACCTTTTCGTTCCCCGCCGTGTGCAGATGTCCGCACACGAGACGAGCCTCCACGCCTGGCGGAAGCAAGGCATCGCATGCCTTGAGATGACTCAACAGACGGCGGACGCCGGACGCGTCTGTCATAAGCACCGGCGTTTGCAAAATCAGCAGCAAATGACGGCGCTCTTGATCCATCAGATGATGTCCAACGGGCACCGCGCGATATCCGAACGCGGCCACCGCCGACAGGATCTTCTTCACCGTGCGGCCATTCCAGTCCAGAGGATCGGATCGCGCGGCCGAGGCCGCGAACATGCCTTCGGGCTGCTGCACCCGACGCCGCAGCGACTCAAGCGAGGTTCGGACACCTTCGGCCGAAGTGTCCGCAGTCAGCCGCGCGAAATCGGCAGGTTCGGTATAATCCGGCAGTTGCCGCGCAAGGCGAACGAAATCCTGCGAGATCTCCTCCATTTTGAAACCGGTTGCCATCGGTGCGGCCAAAGCCGGGTCCAGCGCGGCGACATAGCGGTCGGCGGCGGCGGCGAGCGCGTCGGGATCAGAGGAAGAATCGCGCATCGCCAAGGTGACCAGCACTTTGTCGGCCACCTGAATCTCGCGGAGAAACGAAAAGATATCGCGCAACTCCGAACGGTCCGGCAACATCACATCGATGCGTCCGTCAAAGGTCAGAAACGGCAGACACGCGCACGAGAGTCCTGTTATCAGCAGAACGGACAGCGCAACGAACGTCCGGCTTTGCGATTTGCGCTGAAGAAACGCTTTGAGCGTGGCAATCACTCGATCTCCCAATCCTTTGACGTCAGCGGCACGTTGACCTCGGTCGACTCAAACGCGAGCGTCGTCACATCGCCGGACAGTTCTTCGATGCGGATCGACGTGATATAGCGTTTATCCTCGCGAAAAATCACCGTCACCGACTTTAGCATCTTTGCCGGAGGCGTCTCTGGCTTCGGCGTGAAGGCAAAGGATGCGGGCCGCTCCGAACATTGCCGAATATCGTAGTCTTTTGCAAGTGCGCTATAATGGCCGCCAAACCAAGCGCGCAGCTGTTCCGTCACAGCGGAAAAAACCGGGTTGTCGGCCAGAGGGATCTTCTGTGTCTTGCCGGTCTCCCCATCCCATTGTTTGGCCTGCTTGCCATTGATCAGCAACACATATCGGATCGGGCTCTCTACCCGCCAAAGCAGTTTATCCGGAGTCTGCACCTGAATCAGGCCACGCGTGACCAACGCGTTCTTAAAAAGCGTGAGCCTTTTTTCCTGGACAAAACGCGTGCGCACGGTCTTCACATCGGACAGCGAAGACTCCAACTTGGCCAGCACCTCGCCTTGAGACTCTGCCCGTCCCGCGCAAATCATCGCCGCAAGACATACAGAGGACCGCCACAACGATTTCAAGCTTCGTACCATGTTTTCAGCTCCGCCTTGGATATCATAGATGTCCCTCGCCACACTTCCGCCTCGACAAGCACCACGCGCGAGGGATTCATCCGCCGCAACG
>CAZTDL010000299.1:0-5847 GCA_964612775.1 uncultured Lentisphaeraceae bacterium | reverse complement strand
CGATCATCAGCGTGCGGAAGAGGCTTTACGCAAGAGCGAGGCTACCCTCCAAAGCGTTTTTTGGACCGCGCCCGTGGGGATCGCGATCCTGAAAGAGTGGGTGATTGAAAGCGCCAACAAACACTGGTGCGAGATGCTCGGCTGTTCGGAAGACAGTCTGATCGGAAAGGGCACCCGGATTTTATATGAGAATGATCTGGAGTATGAGCGTGTCGTAAAAGCGCTGTCCGCCGGTTTGCGGGAGCAAGGCTGGGCTTCCGTCGAGAGCAGGCAACGTGTCGGGGACAGGTTTTGCGACGTGATTCTGATTGTTTCGCCGATCCAGCCGGATGATTTTTCGGCAGGGATAATCGCGATCTCTTATGATATCACCGAGCGAAAAGAGACGGAAAAGAAACTGGAGCGATACCGTAAGAAACTTGAAGAAAGAGTTGAATCGAGAACCTCGGAGCTGCAGGCCGCCAAGGATCAGTTGGAGGCCATCTTCCAGTCGGCCAACGTCGGTATCGTGGTCTTGCGAGAAAGGCTTATCCTGCAGTGCAATGCGCAGCTCGAGGTGATTTTCGGCTATGGCGCGGGCGAATTGACGGGGCAATCCACACGCCTATGGTACAGTGACGAAGCCAGTTATACCAATACCGGCAAAATCGTCAACGAGCAAATCCGACGCGGTGAGATTCATAGGTGCGAACAACAGCTTCGGCGCAAGGACGGGAGTCTTTTTTGGGCGCGCATGACAGGACGGGCGCTGGATCTGGCCGACCCGGACAAAGGAGGCATGGTCGGCGTGGTCGAAGACATCACGGCGGAGCGGGAGGCGGCCGATGCCCTACGGCTCGCTATGGCTGAACAGCAGGCCATCTTCGATTCCGCCACGTCTCTGGCATCGTGCTGGTCAAAGACCGCGTCATTGTCCGCTGTAACCGCAAGATGGATGAGCTGTTCGGTTATGCTCCCGGAACGTTGCGGGGACAGACCACCCGCCACTGGTATGTCGACGAAAAGACGTTTCAGGCCATCGGGCAGGAAACCGCCTTCTGTCTGGCGACAGGCACGACTTTCCATAGGGAGCAGCAACTGGTGCGCAAAAACGGCACCCTGTTCTGGGGCCGGATGACCGCCCAAGCCGTTGATAAGTCCGTCCCTGCCAAAGGTTTGGCAGGGATCATCGATGACATCACCACAGAGCGTGAACAGGCACAAATCCTGAAACGGGCATTGATGCGGGCCGAGGAGGCCGATCGCCTGAAATCCGCTTTTCTGGCCACGATGTCGCACGAATTGCGGACACCCCTCAACTCGATTATCGGCTTTACAGGCATTCTCCTTCAGCAGTTGGCCGGGCCTTTAAATAAAGAGCAGGTGAAACAGCTTGGCATGGTTCAGAACAGCTCGCGTCATTTACTGGCGCTCATCAACGACGTGCTCGACATATCCAAGATCGAGGCGGGCCAGATGGGGGTGACGCTGACACGGTTTGATTTGCGCGCGCTGATGGCGAAGGTCTCGGAAAACATCAGGCCGCAAGCGGAGCGTAAAGGGCTGTCTTTAGTGGTGAGACTTGCGTCCGAGATCGGCGCGTGGGAGAGCGATCCGCGTCGCGTGGAGCAGATCCTGCTTAATCTGCTCAATAATGCCGTCAAGTTTACGGATCGCGGCACCGTCACGCTCACGGCGGAAGTCGTTTCGGAAGAACTTGTCGTAAGGGTTGCCGATACGGGGATCGGGATTAAGTCAGAGGATTTGCGTCAACTGTTTCAGCCGTTTCGGCAAGTCGATACGGGGTTAACGCGCCAACACGAAGGCACAGGATTGGGCCTCGCCATTTGCAGACGTCTGGCCGGACTGCTCGGAGGAGTCATCAACGCGGCAAGCGACTGGGGCAAGGGAAGCGTCTTCACCTTCACTCTGCCCAAGAAAGGGCCGAAAGAAGTATGAAAAAAACGACCGTCCTTCTGATCGAAGATAACGAGCAGAACCGTTATCTCGCCACGTTTTTACTGGAAGCGCATAACTACACGGTCATCTCTGCCTGCGACGGCGCACAGGGCATTGATTTGGCGGAACGCATCTTGCCCCATCTGATTCTGCTCGACATCCAACTCCCGGCCATGGACGGGTATACGGTTGCAAGAAAAATGCGGAACAATCCGAGGCTTAAACATATTCCCATCGTGGCGGTGACCTCGTATGCCATGAGCGGCGACAAGGAACGCGCGCTCGCGTCCGGCTGCAACGGATACATTGAGAAACCGATCGTTCCGGAAACCTTTGTGACGGAAATCGAAGCGTATTTGAAAGATCCCCGGAGGGAGGGCGCGCCATGAGAATGCCGCATGTGCTTATTGTGGACGACAATGAGGAAAATCGATATCTCCTCCGGTCGGTGCTGCAGGGCAACGGCTTCGAAGTGAGCGAAGCGCGTCACGGAGTCGAGGCGCTGTCCGTTGCGCGCAAGTGCCCGCCGAATCTGATCATTTCCGATATTCTGATGCCCGTTATGGACGGATTCACTCTGTGTCGGGAATGGAAAAAAGATGAGCGTTTAGCCTCGATCCCGTTCATCTTCTATACGGCGACCTATACGGACGAGCGCGATAAGGAGTTCGCGCTGAGTCTCGGTGCGGTGCGTTTCATTATTAAACCAGAGGAGCCGGACGTCATCATGGCGATTGTCCGGGGAACCCTTGATCGGGCCAAGCGGTTGTTTCCCCTGAAGAGTAAGTCTAATCAGGCTTCCGGCATAGAAGAATCCGTCTATCTCAAACAATACAACGAAGTGCTGATACGTAAGCTCGAGGCGAAGATGCAAGAATTGGAAAAAGAGCTTGCCGCACAAAAACAGACCGAACGCGCCCTGCAGCAAGAACGCGATTTCTGCACCACCGTCTTAAATAGTCTGCCGTGCATCTTCTTTTGCTACGACGAGAACCTGAAGTTTCTCCGCTGGAACAAGAATCTCGAGCGGGTCACCGGATATAGTGCCGCAGAGATCGGTTGTTTAGGTCCGCAGGACTTTGTGCCTCATTCCGACAGGGCCCTTTTGGCGGAACGGATTCAAAAGGCTTTCGACGCAGGCGACGCGGAGATGGATGCGGATCTTCTTTCAAAAGAGGGTACGAAGACGCCCTATTACTTCACCGGTACGGTTTTCACCATTGACGGCAAGCGATGTCTGGTCGGTGTCGGTCTTGATCGCTCTGCCAATCAGCGGACGCTGGCGCTGGTTCAAGAAAAGTTGAATGAACTCCAGCGATGGAACAAAGCCATGATTGATCGCGAATCGCGCAATCTTGAACTCAAACGCGAAGTGAATGAGCTGTTGGCGAAAGCGGGACTGCCGGCGCGATACGAAAGCGTCATTCATGGAGAGGGGAGTACGGCTTGAGCTGCCTGCCAATCATGAAAACATCAACGACAGAGCTTAATCCTGTTCAGAAGGTAATGGGGCATCGAAAGACTCTTCTCGGAGCCGTGGCGGTGATGCTGATCGTCACCGGTCTTTCCTTTTGGGTAACGACGTCCAAAGTTGACCAACGGAAACGTGAAGACCTTCTTCAGCAGGCAAGACTGGTTGCGCAGATGATCTGTCCCGCTCAAATCAAGGATCTTTCTGGAGGTGAGGCCGATTTGACCTCGCCCAGTTATTTGCATCTCAAAAAACAGCTCATGCAGGCCCGTCAGGCGAACAGTAAGTGCCGATTCTTCTATATTTTGGGCCGCTGGGAAAAATCGTCACGTCACACGCTGTTTTTCTATGTGGACTCGGAACCCGAGGAATCGAAGGATTATTCCCCGCCCGGTCAGATATATGAGGAAGCCAGCGACAGTGATCAGAAGGTGTTCGACAATAAAACGGCATTTGTCGAGGAAGCTTCAACGGATCGGTGGGGAACGTGGATTTCGGCCTTGGTTCCCATATCCGATCCCTCTACGGGCGAAATGCTCGCGGTGTTGGGTATGGACATTGATGCCTGCATTTGGAAACGCGATATCGCTTTTCAATCCGCGTTGCCCATGGGTTTGGCGTTTGTTTTGCTGATCGGGCTGCTCGGATTTCTGTATACACTTTTGCGGCGCTCGGAGTTGCACATGGCTGAGCAACAAGAGTCATTGCGGAAAAATGAAGAGCGACTCAAGTTCGCCATGGAAGGTGCCAACGACGGCATTTGGGAAATCGACCTGAGAACGAACGCCATTTTCCTCAGTCCGCGCGGCTATGAAATGTTCGGCTACACGCAGTCGGAAAAATTCACGGAAGAGGTGCCGACCTGGGATCGGATGGTGTTTCCCGATGATCGGCCGGCCATGCAAAAGGCCTTGGCCGCCCATCTGAACGGGCAGACGCCTTTTCTCCATATCGAACAGCGTCTGAGAACCCGATCCGGAACCTATTTATGGATCTTGTCCCGCGGTAAAATATCCGAGCGCGACGCGGACGGCCGTCCTCTTCGGATGACCGGTACGCACACCGATATTACCGATCGAAAACAAGCCGAGAGTCAGGTCCGCATGGCTCAAATCGAGGAGTCGCAACTGTTGGAACAAGCGCAGCAAGCAAGGCAGGTTCTGCTTAGCGTCGTGGAAGATCAAAAGAAGTCGGATGAGGCGTTGAAAGAAGAGCGCCGTCGGTTAGCCAGCATAATTAAGGGGACCAATGTCGGCACGTGGGAGTGGACGATTCCTACGGGCGAACTGGTCATCAATGACCGTTGGGTGGCGATGATCGGCTACACATCGGAAGAACTGGCGCCCATATCCATTAAGACGTGGGAACAGGTCACCCATCCGGATGACTGTAAAGCGAGTTACGCATTGCTGGAGCGGCATTTCAAAGGCGAGCTGAACTACTACGAGAATGAATTCCGGATGAGGCATAAGAATGGAAGATGGGTCTGGGTGCTTGATCGCGGATGTGTCGCGAGCTGGACCGCCGATGGCAAGCCCCTTCTGATGTCCGGCACGCATACCGATATTACCGAGCGCAAACAAACGGAAAAATATCGCCAGCTCACGAGCACAATTCTAACGATTTTCAATAAAGACGAGGAATTCCGATACTCGATTCAGCAAGTCCTTGTCGCTTTAAAGCAAGCAACGGAATGCGATGCGGCGGGCGTGCGGCTGAAAAATGGAGAAGACTTCCCTTATTTCTCCGAAGTCGGATTTTCATCCGATTTCCTTAATGCCGAGAATTCGCTGGCCGTCCGCGATCAAAAGGGAGATCTGTGCAGAGACCCCTGCGGCAAGGTTTGTTTGGCGTGCGCCTGCGGCGTGGTTCTTTCTGGAAAAACAGATCCGGCCAATCCGCTGTATACAAAGGGCGGCAGTTTCTGGATTAATGATTGTCGTTCGCTACTTGAGCTCGCGCCCGGAGATGATATTAGACTGTATCCGCGAACCGGTTGCGTCCAAGAGGGCTATCGATCACTGGCGTTGATCCCCATTCGCGCCAAAGCGGAGATCGTTGGACTGTTGCAACTCAGCGTCCGCCAGACCGACTGTTTCACGCTTTTCGCGATTCAGGCGCTGGAAGAAATCGCCGACAGGATCGGCGACGGGCTCGTTCGAAAAATGGCGGATGCCGAACGCAAACGGCTCAAGGCTGCGCTTGAGCAGTCAAGCGAGATTATCATAATGACAGACCCTGAAGGTCTGATCCAGTATGTCAATCCTGCGTTTGTCAGCAGTACGGGGTATTCTCGCGAAGAGGCCCTCGGGCAGAATCCGCGCATGCTCAAGAGCGGCAAGCAGGACGCGTCGTTCTGTCGCAACTTGTGGCAGACCATCGCCAACGGCAAGATATGGGCTGGACGCTTCATCAACAAACGGAAACACGGCACACTC
>CAZTDL010000298.1:0-5848 GCA_964612775.1 uncultured Lentisphaeraceae bacterium | reverse complement strand
CAGCCGTCGTCGATCTGAACGATATCCACGCCGAGCGTCGCGCCCGCCTCGATCTCTTTCAGCAGGAAATCTTCCTTGATGCGCGCATCGCGCGAACGGTCGCCCCACGTGTTGCTGAGAAACAGCCCGTCACGTCCCGGCCGGTACTCGCGCAGGCAGCGTTGAAAGGCGTGCAGCGCGCGCGTGCGTCCTGCACGACCGCCGCGATACCCGAGAACGGCCACAGGATATCCATTAAAATAAGACGCCACAGCACGCGCGCCGGGATTAATGTTGAAATCGACCGCAGTCTTATCCTGGCGCGCGTGCGGCAGCGGCGCGAGTTTGAGAAACGCGAGACCGGTTCCGTCGATCACGTTTTCGACCGACAGCACACAACCCTGCACATCGAACTTCGCCTCGTTGGGCATCAGCAGCCACTCACGCTCGGAAACCAGCTCGTTGTGGTTGTCGGTCTGATCCATCAGCGTCACCTGCGTCACGCGCAGATGACGCTGAGACAAAACCAGCGTTTCCGCGCCCGCCACGTTTGAGACGGCACGCTTCTGCTGCGGCTCCAGTTCGGCACCGTTCGCCTGCTCTTCTTTCGACGGGCCTCCGGTTTCAACCTCCAGCCGTTCCGCAAGCACGCCTGACGCGTTCGGAAAAACCCACAAAACACTCTGCCGAGACTTTTCGCCTTGCGTCACGACCTCCACGCGCAAGCCCTCTGCGCCCACCACGCTACGGCGCCCCGTTGTCGTTTTAACGTTCAACGCACAGGTGGCGACCTTGGCCGGTTTCGCCGCGCCCGCAAGCCATTCGGCATCGGGATCCTTCATTCTGAACGAGACCGGCACTAGACCTGCGTCACCCGCCACCCACGCACGTTCAAACAGCGCGTTGCCGACCGCCAGCCGCCCCTCCGCCCATTCGGCATAGCAACCTTTGAAATCAATCTTTTCCGCCCGCAAAGACAAAATTAAGACGGCCCACAACCCGAAAGCAACCGCGTTGATTCTCATCCTGACTCCTTGTTGGGTCACCCGTGAAAACGCCATAAGTCATATCGGTGATAATTCTATCACAGAGACTCCGAAGTCGGCGAGCCGTCTCTCTTTCGAGTCAAACGCCCGTTGGAAAAGCAGAACGGGAAAACAGATTGCAAATCTGCCGCAGAACCGGTAAAATGGGGGCTTTTCATGTGGGATAAGGGCTCGGCACAAGCCTGTCGGAATCAGTTTTCCAATTCGTCGGAGGGGACGGCAAAAACCGGTTTAGGACAATGCGATGTGCGGTCATCAGACGCAACAACTCACGTGCGACAGCAGAAAAGGATCGTCAATGAGCATATGGATCAACATGTCGTTTCCCTTGGCAGGCCAGTCAATCTCAGGCCCGGCGGAATCTCCGGCCCGGCGGGATCCGTCCCTGTTCAAGGCACGACGCCTCCGGGCGCTTTTTTACTGTTTCGCATCCCTGTCCGTCATGGCCGGTGAAACGGCAGAAGGTGCGGCACGACCGTCCGAGTGGCAACAGCGCCTCGCGTCTGAGGCCACGCGTCTCATCCCCGGCACCTTGTCGTCCCGACCGCCTGAAGCAACCGACGATGAAATCGCACGCCAGATGAAATCTTTCCTAGAAGAGGCGCTACCCTCCTCTTTGGAAAACGGAACGCTCTCGGTACCCTCGCTGTCTCTCTCTTCCGACGGCGGAGAAGTGTGGAAGATGTCTTTCACGGCCGCCGGAGGCGGACCGGTCTATGACATGAGCGCGAAACGGCGGACCGCAGATTTCAAACCACTGTCCGTTTTGATCACGGGATTATCCCAAGTTCCCGACGCGGATTTTAAGGCGGCTCACACTCTGGCGACATCGCTGATCTTGGGCGGCAAGACAAAAAATATTGAATTTCAGGGCGTAAGAATCCCTTACACGGCAGGGCGGATGCTTTTAACAACACAAGGCAAACGGGAAGTCTCCGTACCGTGGGACGCCTGCTGGGTCTTTTTCTGCGATGATGCCCCGTCCGCCAACTGGGCGCACCCCTGCCGTTATATTTTTGTGGCGTCTGACCTTTCCGCCGTCGCCGTCCAGTATGCCTCGATGCCGTTGACGATCCGGTCCGCCGCCACGCTCGCGGCTTTGACGACGTCCAACGATATCGAGGTCCTGATCCCTTTCGTGCCACCGTGCCGAACGGGAAGCGCGTCTCAAACAACCACAGCGAGTGAAGAAGCGCAAATCCGCTACGACGGCTCTGTCTCCAACTGTTATGCGGTCATCATTTCCGGCGGCTACAATAGCGCGAACAATAATATTTGCTATTGGGGAGATGTTGCTTTTGTCTACAGCACGCTGACCCTGAAATACAAGTATCCCAAAGCGAACATCTTCGCGCTGATTTCCGACGGTCTTGACCCCGAAGCCGACCAGAACGACGACAGCAATTCTCCTGCCGACCTGGACGGCGACGGTGAACCCGATATCGATGACGCCGCGACGGTGACCAGCGTCAGCAACGTGTTGACCTATCTCCAAACCGTATTGACACCTAACGATCAGCTTTTCGTGTTCAGCACCGACCACGGCAGCCCGACCGAAGGCGGCGGAGAAAAGGATGCGGAACTGAATCTCTGGGACCAGCAGGTGTTCCGCGATACCGACCTGAAAGGCTTGACCACAAACTTTCCCTGCACGGTCATATTCGTCATGGGACAATGTTTCGGCGGAGGCTTTTTGGATGATCTTAACCAATCCAACCGCATGATCTCGACCGCCGCTTACTTCAACAAGTCCTCTTATTCCGGCGACACCGCTCCCTATTATGACCAATGGTGTTACCATTGGACGGCCGCCATGCGCGGATATTATCCCACAACAAACGAGCCTTGGGCGGACAGTGTCCCCTGCTTCGCAGACGCCAACAACGACGGTTATGTTTCTTTTCGGGAAGCGGACCGATACGCGTATGCCCACAAATATGCGTTTGCTCTCCCCATGTATCAGGAAAATCCACCCGATCTCGGCAAACGCCTTTTCTTGGTCCAACCGGCTGCAGACTTGTTGGGGATAGACAAATACGAGTTTGACGCAATCGCCGCGACGCAAACCACCAACACACCCTTTTCGGTTCGCATCACCGCACGGAACGTTATGGGGAACACGGTTACCGACGGACCCAAACCGGCTCTTCTGAAGGGCGTCTCCGGAATCATCGACCCCAGATGGTGTGTCGGCCATCAATCCGTCGAATCCATCTTCCCGCTGAACACGTATTATCACGATTCACGAACACAAATCATCTATCCTTCGACACTGTTTGGAGGCGCGAAAACGCTTACCAACTTGGCCATCAACGTCGTCTCCCTTCCCGGACAAACCATGAACAACTGGACGATCCGCATGAAACATACCGCCTTAGACGCCTATCCGGACACGCCCGAATGGGAAAGCGAGGGATGGACGGTTGTCTACCAAACCAACGAAACCATCACCGCGACGGGGTGGAACACCTTTCCCTTCTCCAACGCATTCGACTATAACGGCACCGACAATCTGATGATCGATTTCAGTTTCGACAACGACTCCTTCACCTTTCCGGGAAACAGCCTGTGTAGCACGTCATCGGCAATCCGCTCGATCATATATGAAAGCGACAGTGAGGACGGCGCCCCGCTGGACTGGTCAGGCACATCCCCCGAGCCTATCGCACAACCCGGATTTGTGAATCTTCGCTTCGGATCGCCCGCTTTTTCCGTGTACACGGAAATCGACCCGACCCATTTGGCCGACTTTGCGGACGGCAAATGGACCGGTAACGTGAAGGTGCTAACGCCCGCGACAAACATGTGGCTGCGCGCCGTCGGAACCAATGACAACTGGACCGGGACATCCACCGCCTTTGCCGTCACGGATTATCTGTTCACCCTGAAACCGGCTTCTTTCGCGCAGAACGGAGCCTACACTCTACGTTGGCAAAGCGGTGCCGGAGCGACCTACCGGATCATGATGTCAACCAATCTTTTAACAGGATTCACGCCCATGGCAACGGGCATTCTCTCCACGCCGCCCTTAAATGTTTACACGGGAACCTTGGATCCGGTTCCCCCCTGCTGCTTCTTCCGGGTGCAAGAGGAGTAAGAGAAACCGAAGCGAACAACGCATTGCGCTCTCCCCAAGGCACGCTCCGAGAAAGCAGACCTTCCGTCTGTGAGTCGCGCACGTCGACGGGCTGTCAACATCCCGCCACCGCCATCGGCCAAGACCGAATCCCTTCGGGCATTCGCGGCTTTCATTCAATCCGAGCCCTCCTAAATAATCATACTTGCCCATTTTTTAGAATATGCATTATAGTACACCCGTTAATTTATGAAAGGCGGGCGGATGAAGAAAAAAGACAAAAACTATCACGTGCCGAATCTGGACCGGGCGCTGGTGATCCTCGAGCTTCTTTCGGAACATCCTGCGGGGCTGAACCGCAACGAGATTGCGGCCGCTTCGGGATGTTCGACCACCATGGTCTACCGTATCGTGATGACGCTGGCCGATAACGGCTTTTTGTTTCGTGACGAAGTGTCCGGGCGCTATCGGCTTTCCTCCAAGCTGCTGGATCTCGGCGTCGCCGGTGCGGACGAATACAGTCTGACGCATGTGGCGTGGCCGGAGATGACCGCCTTGCGCGATGCGACCAATCTTTCCGTCATGCTGGGCGGACTCTATGGCGAATTCGAAGGAGTCGTTCTGGAAAGCGCCGAGAGCCGGGCAGAATCACGGTACGTGGTTCAGAGGGGACTTCGGGTCCCCATGCTTCATGTCGGCGGATGGAAATGCGTTTTGGCGTATTGGCCGGAGGATCGGCTGAACGCCTATTTGGAACAGGCCACGCTCAAGGCGCTGACCCAGAACACGCCCACGACGCGCGAAGCGATCCTAAAAGCCGTAAAAGAAGTGCGCCGGGTCGGTTACGCCGTCGATGCGTCGGAGATGACGGAAGGCAACCACTGCGTGGTCGCGCCGATCTTTGAGCGCACGGGTCTGCCCGTGGGCCCTCTCTGCCTGTCGGGGCTGGCCGCGCAACTGCCGGTGAAAGATTTCGCCAGATTCGGCAAACAGGTGCGCGAAGCCGCCGACCGCGTGAGCGCGAAACTGGGATGGAACGGAAAGGGAAGAGAAGTTCTAAAGTTCTGAAGTGCGGGAGTTCTGAAGTGCGGGAGTGCGTGAGTTTTCTGTCGGATGGCAAGATGAGGGCAAATAAGGAAACAAAGAAGCAATCATGGAACAGACTATGACAGGAATGATGGTTGTGAGCGTCCTCACAGGCGTGACGCGTTTGAAACACGTTGCCTTTGCCGAGGCCGGAGCGTATTGGAAGTTCACCTCCGGCAGTAACATTGTGGATGATGTTTCGGGCAACGGGCATATGCTGACAACCAGCGGTGCCGCCTTCGCCGGGGGCACGGCGGTGTTCAGCACCTTGGAAACTCTCGATTTGAAAAACAACACGAATCTGACGGCGGAGTGTTTTGTCAGGATAATGTCCACGCAAATACCGCTCTGTGTGTTTGAACATTCAACCAATTTCAATAATAACCCCGGCGCATTTTGCATGTGCTTGGATGGTTCGGCGGGGAGAATGACCGGACCGTTCAAGACGGGAACCGACCGGGAGCAACTGTATTTCGATAAGGTTCGCCCGACCACACTTTCCGGCTACACCAACGAATTCCTTCAAACACCCACCGCTGACTTGCCGCGAGAGGTTGCCTGCAGGCCGTTTGAACACGATACCGAAGGAGAGACATAACGTGAGTGAAAAAACAATGCTTGGCTTTGTTTGGGCATCGGTGGCCGGTGTCTTGCTGGCGAT